>CAJFNH010000072.1 GCA_904394195.1 Candidatus Gallimonas caecicola | reverse complement strand
TAAAAAAATATTGGAGAGTAAAAAGCGTTTGCGGCTGGGGCCGCGCCCGCTCTTTGGCGAATGGCAGGAAGGACGTTCCCGTCCTTCTCTCCCCCAAACGGCGGCTCCCTGCCGCCTTGAACGGTTTTCCCCGCTCTTTACGGTCATTATATGCGATGGCGCGAAAAAAAGCAACCTACTCTTTGAAAAATGCGCTCTATCCGCAAGTTTCGTGCAAGTAGAGTGCGTTTTTCACACTCTACTCACGGTAGAGCGCCGCAAACTTATTGACAACGCATGGCAGAATGAATATAATAGAGACATGGAAGAGGATGTTCTTGCGACTACCATCGGGAAAAACATCATGCGCCTGCGGCGCATGGCGAATATGACGCAGCTCGAGCTGGCCGAAAAGATCAACTATTCGGACAAGTCTGTCTCCAAATGGGAGCAAGGCAACGGTATTCCGGATGTGCGTATCCTGGTGCAGCTTGCCGATCTGTTCAACGTCACGGTGGACGATCTGGTGCGCGAGCATACCGAAACGCCCGTCATGCCCAAAAAGACAAGGCTTGTGCGGCGCATTGTCACGATGGTGCTCTCGGTGGGGCTGTGCTGGCTGGCTGCCGTAGTGGCGTTTGTGCTCATCGGTATTGCCGCGCCTTCCGTCACGGAAAAGTGGCTCGCCTTTGTGTATGCCGTGCCCGTTTCCGCCATCGTCACGCTCGTGTTCGCCTGCATCTGGCGCTATCACTGGGTGCGACTGGTCTCCATCACGGTGCTCATCTGGACGGTGCTCGCCTGCACGCATCTTACGGCGTTTGTGTGCGGCGTCGATATGGAGGCTGTTCCCGTGGCGTACGTCTACCTCATCGGCGTGCCGCTGCAGATCCTTGCCGTCATCTTTTTCTTCCCGCGCAGGCGGATACAGTTCTTGCGCAGGGACGGCTCCAAGGAGTGATTTTTCCGCGCGCGATCGCAGTTGACGGGTCGCGCGCCGTTTATATTGATCGGAGGACATTATGAAGATCGTTCCCCTGCCCGCAGACCGGGCGGAACAGGAAAAAAAGAAACGCTCGCTGAAGGCGCTCGTCAAGGGGTACAATATCTGCTTGCTGGGGCTCGCCGTAGCGGCGATCGTCTGCCTTGTGGGCGTGCTTGTTGTGGTCATCATCCTGGAAACGAGTGCGCCCGATGCCGACCGTGAACTGCTCCTGTACATTCTTGCAGGCTGTTTTGCGGGGGGAGCGCTGCTGTTTGCCGGCGGTTCCGTGCTGTTCGGCAGGCTCGCGCAGGAAGCGGGGGATACGCGGCAGGACTTTCTGGAGCGCTGCTGCGGCGAACAGTGCTTTTTTGTGGGCGAGGGCACCATCGCGCAGTTCACGGACGACGGCATCGTCATCCGCGCGGAAGAGGGAAAGAAGGAGGAGATCCGCGTTCCCTATAAGGACATCGTGTTTCATTCCGTCTGTACGCGTACGAAGCCGCAGGAGAAGGGCAAGTGGAGCGTTGTGCTGGAGATGCCCGCCCGCTATGTGATGAAGCGCGGCGATTCGCCGCGCGCGCTCATCGAGACGGACGGAAAAGAGCGGCTGTACCGTACGTTGGAGGAGCGCGGGCTGGAACTGCACGGCGAACGTCCGCCGCGCGGGGAAAAACGTGAGAACGTGCGCTTTCAGGCGCGCACCAAATTTCTGCTGCCCGACGCGCTCAAGCGCCGCCGCAGCCTGATGTTTGCGGCGCTGGGGGTGGTGCTCATTGCGGGCGGCGCGCTCATCGCTGTGTTCTGGCGGGAGATGATGCTCGTCGGCGCCATTTTGAGCGTGTTCGGCATCTTCCTTGCGGTGCGTTCCATCATCGGCTTTGCAAAGGCAAAGGGGATGCTCGCCTTCTATGACGAGGGCATTTACTGGCGGGAAAGCGGCCGCCCCGAAGCCGATCGTTTCTTCCTCAAATGGTCGGAGGCGGAGCGCGTAAAGGTGGAAACGATCGAGGAAAAGCGTTACATCGCCGTTGTTTGCGCCTATGGCAGCTACCACATTCCCGAAGTTGCCGGGGCGTATGAGTTTTTGAGCGAGTTCCGCCCCGGACTGTGCGAATAAGATGAGAGAGATCGTCGTTCACGGCGTTTATCGCCATTTCAAGGGCGGGCGCTACCGCGTGGAGGGTGTTGCCCGCCACAGCGAGACGGGGGAAGGGTACGTCGTCTACCGTTCGCTGGAAGGGGAGGGGCAGCTCTGGGTACGCCCGCTGGACATGTTTTTGTCCGAGGTCGACCGCCGGAAATATCCCGACGCCGGGCAGGTCTATCGCTTTGAAGAGGAATAACGCGGAGGGAAGAGGAGTGCTCTGCGAAAACTGCGGGCGTCGTCCCGCGCAGAAATTCACAAAAAAGGTGGACGGGCGGGAGCTGACCGTGGAGCTGTGTCCCGAGTGTTTCCGCGCGCTCTACCCGGAAAAGGAGAGCGTGGCGTTTGCCTCCCTCGTCGGCGCGGGCGGCAGGGAGGACGCGGCATGTCCCGTCTGCGGTATGACGTTCGGGGAATTCCGGCGCACGGGCCTTTTGGGGTGCGCAGGATGTTACCGCGCTTTCCGCGAAGATGTGCTTGCCACCGTGCGCGGCATCCAGGGCAAGCTGCACCATACGGGCAAACATCCCGATACGCAGGCGGAGGAGCGCTACGACCGGATGCGCGCCTACCTCACGCGGCGCGAATTGCTGCGCGAAAAACTGGAGGAAGCGATGCGCGGCAATGATTACAGCGCCGCACGCAGGCTGCAGCGGGAGCTGCGCGAACTTTCCGACGATGCGGGGGAAAAGCGATGAGTGCCGTACGCGAGAGTTTTGAAAGCGTTGCCGTCTCCACGCGGATGCGGCTGGCGCGCAATTTTGCGGACTATCCCTTCCCGGGGCGGCTGCTCAAGGACGCGCATGCCGAAGAGCAGGCGCAGGAGATCGTTCGCCTCATCGCCGAGGCGCTCGCGCAACTCGATCAGTTCACCCTCTACGAGATGAACGGACTCTCTGCCGAAAAGACGGCGCTGCTGCTCGAACGCAATCTCATTTCGCGCGATCTTGTGCGCAACCGCCGCATCTCCGCGGCGCTCATCTCTTCCGACGAGATCATCTCCGTCATGCTCAACGAGGAAGATCACGTCCGCGAGCAGTATTTTATGCACGGCTTCGATCTTTCGCGCGCCTACGAGCGCATCACGGGGCTGGACGACGCCATTTCCGAGTCCATTCCCTTTGCCTTTGACGAGCAGCTCGGCTATCTGACCGCCTGTCCCACCAATCTCGGAACGGGGCTGCGCGCCTCCGTCATGCTCTTTCTGCCCGCCCTGTCGCGGCGGGGGGTGATGACGCGCACCGTCGTTCCCGAGCTTCTGCGCCTCGGCCTTACGGCGCGCGGCGCATACGGCGAAGGGAGCGGCGCCGAGGGCGACCTGTTCCAGATCAGCAATGAGGTGACGCTGGGCGTTTCGGAGGAGGAGATCCTGACCATCGTCGGCAAGGCGGTGGATTCCGTTGTGCAGATGGAACTTCTGGAACGCGCCCGCATGAAGGCGGAAGGGGGGCTCGCGTTGCGCGACAAACTCTGCCGCGCCTACGGCGTTCTGACCAACTGCCGCCTTCTGGAAGAACATGAGTTTCTGCGCCGTCTGGCGGACGTCAGGCTGGGCATTGCGCTCGGGTATTTTTCCGGAGAGGAGGACGAGGAGGGGGACGACGGCTGGATGACCGAGCTGGACGACCTTGCCGTTGCCATGCGTCCCGCCAACATCAACCGCCTCAACGGCGCACTGCTCGATGCGCAGGCGCAGAACGCCTACCGTGCCGAATATGTGCGCACGGCGATCGGCGCCATGCGGTTGAACATAGAATAGAGGGAGAGATATGGATCAGTCCTTTTTTTTCGAATATATCCAACCGAATTTTTCGGAGCACCTGCAGCAGGCGGTCGACCTTGCGCAGGAGGCGGCGAAGCACTATAACACCAGCTATATCGGCACGGAGCACATGCTGCTCGCCATCCTCTGCGTGGAGGACAGCACGGCATGCCGCATCCTGGCGGGCTTGGGCGTCAAGCTGGAAAAGTACCGTGCGCGCTTCCGCACCAGACTGCAGCATGATTCGCCCATCCAGGGGTTTACCCCGCGCATGACGAAGGTGTTTATCTCCGCGCGCGAATTTTCGCTGCTGTCAAAGGAGGTCAATCCCATCATCGGCACGGAGCATGTGCTCATGGCGATCCTGACCAAAAAGGGCGGGCTGGGCAAGGAACTGCTCGAAGGGCTGGGCGTCGATCTTGCGGAGCTGGCAAAAAGAACGGAGGTCTTTCTCGGAACGCCGCGCGCAGACGAGAAGGGCGAGGAGGATGAGGCGCCCGAGTATGCCGAACTCCCGCCGGAGGGCGGCGCTTTGAGCGCGGAACTGCTTGCCTACGGCTCCGACCTGACGCAGAAGGCGCGCGACGGGAAGATCGATCCCGTCATCGGGCGCAGCAAGGAGATCGAAAAGGTGGTGCAGATCCTCTCGCGGCGCACCAAGAACAATCCCGTGCTCATCGGCGAGCCGGGTGTGGGCAAGAGCGCCGTGGTCGAAGGGCTTGCACAGTCCATCGTTTCGGGCAGCGTGCCCGAACTGCTGCGCGGAAAGATCGTGTTTTCGCTCGACCTTGCAGGGCTTCTGGCGGGTGCGCGCTACCGCGGCGACTTCGAAGAACGGCTCAAGGGCGTCGTGAACGAGATCCGCGAAAACAAGAATATCATCCTGTTTATCGACGAGATCCATATGATCGTGGGCGCGGGATCCTCTTCGGACAGCAATATGGACGCCTCGAACATTTTAAAGCCCATGCTTTCGCGCGGGGAACTGCAGACCATCGGTGCGACTACACTGGAGGAGTACCGCAAATATATCGAAAAGGACGCCGCGCTCGAGCGCCGCTTTACGCCCGTCATCGTCTCCGAGCCGAGCGTGGAAGATACCATCGCCATTCTGCGCGGCATCAAGGACAAGTACGAGGCGCACCACGACGTGTTCATCACCGAGGAGGCGATCGAAGCGGCCGTGCGCCTTTCCGACCGCTATATCACGGACAGATTTCTGCCCGACAAAGCCATCGACCTCATCGACGAGGCGTCCAGCCGCGTGCGTCTGAACGCCTACCGCGGCTCGGAGGAGATCCGCAAGGCGGAAGATAAACTCGCGCGGCTGCGGTTTGACCGTTCCAAGGCGGAAAAATGGAAGGACCCGGATCGCGTGGCAAACCTCGATAAGGAGATCTGCGCGCTTTCGGCGGACATCGCGCAGAAGCAGGAGGCGTGGAACAAGCGGCGGCTCGCCGCGCATCTCGCCATCGGCAGCGACGATGTTGCCGAGATCGTCAGCGGCTGGACGGGCGTGCCCGTCGCAAAACTGACCGAGGCGGAGAGCGAAAAGCTCATGCACCTGGAAGAGGATCTGCACCGGCGCATCGTCGGACAGGACGAGGCGGTCTCCGCCGTCGCCAAAGCCATCCGCCGCGCCCGCGCAGGGCTCAAGGACGCGGGCAAACCCATCGGCTCCTTCATCTTCGTCGGGCCGACGGGCGTGGGCAAGACGGACCTTTCCAAGGCGCTTGCCGAGAGCCTGTTCGGCGACGAGAAGATGCTCGTGCGCGTCGATATGTCCGAGTATATGGAAAAGAGCAGCGTCTCCAAGCTCATCGGGGCGCCCCCCGGCTATGTAGGCTACGATGAGGCGGGGGGACAGCTCACCGAGCGCATCCGCCGCAATCCCTACTCCGTCGTGCTCTTTGACGAGGTGGAAAAGGCGCATCCCGACGTGTTCAACCTGCTTTTGCAGATCCTTGACGACGGGCGGCTCACGGACAGCCGCGGCAGGGTGGTCTCCTTCAAGAACACCGTCATCATCCTCACGAGCAACGTGGGCGCGCACGAGGTCCGCGAGTCGGCGCCCCTGGGCTTTTATTCTCCCACGCAAGAGCGCGAGTATGAAGACATGAAGACGCGCATCGAGGAGGCGCTCAAAAAGCAGTTCCGGCCCGAATTTCTCAACCGTCTCGACGACATCATCATCTTCCACAAGCTCACGCGCGAGGACGCGCTGCGCATCAGCGAAAAGATCGTGGATGCGCTGGCAAAGCAGCTGCAGGCGCGCGGCATCGGGCTGAAGATGAGCTTCCGCGCCCTCTCCCTGCTGGTGGACGAGGGTTACAGCGAGGAGTTCGGTGCCCGTCCCTTAAAGCGCATCGTGCGCCGCCGCATCGAGGATCGCCTCTCGGAGGAGATCCTGCAGGGAAGGGTCGCGGAAGGCTGCACCGTCATCGTGGATGCGCAGGACGGGGAGTTTGTGTTCGAAGAGGAATAAATATCGGCAGGATAGCGAGGGCGGCGGTCACATAAGCGACCGCCGCCCTTGTTTTTTCTTTGGCATAGGATCGGTCAAGCAGATACTACGCCTTGCCGTATGGCGTGAACGAGTGCGCATAGGCGCGTTCGGACAGCTCCTCGTCGTCTATGAAATGAAAAAAGCTGCCGCCGTTTTTCATACTTCTCCTAAAAATCGCCGCCCGGCAGGGGCGGCGATCATGC
>CAJFNH010000071.1 GCA_904394195.1 Candidatus Gallimonas caecicola | reverse complement strand
AAGTTTGAGATCAAGCCCTTGTTCTCGCGGCAGATCCGCCACGCGAACGAAAATCCCAAGATCAATATCGTGATGCTCGAGTGCAAGATCGAGAGCACGGAGGAATCCCCCAAACCCTTCAACCTTACGGCGCGTTTCGTGGGCGTGTTTGAGGTGCAGAACATGCAGACGGAAGAGGACAGGCGCTTTTTTGCCATCAATGCAACGGAGACGATGTTCCCCTATCTGCGCGCAGCCGTCGCCAATCTGACGGCAGATGCGCTCATCAATCCCCTGACCCTGCCCGTGGTGCCCGGCTCGACCATCTTCCCCGATGACCGCGGCGGCTCGCAGTACACCCTCAACCTCGACCCCAAAGTCGTCAACTGAACGAATATCAGACAGCGCGCCCGCGGCACATGCCGCGGGCGCGCTGTTGTGCTTTGCGACCTTTTTTACGCGCTCCCCTCCGGACGACCGGCAGGCAGCACTTCGTCCAGAAACGCCGCAACCGTACCCCACTTTTCGGCGCGACCCTCCTCCTCGTTGAGAAATTCATGGCGGGAGTTTTCGAACAGCCTGAGCGTGACGCGGCGCATGAGCGCCTTTTTCGTATAAAAGTCATACAGCTTTTTCACGCCCCTGCCCATATCGCCCACAGGATCGAGCGCTCCCGATACGAGGAGCACAGGCAGATCTTTTTTCAGCCCCGCGATGTACTTTTTGGTGTACAGTGCGCGCAGGCCGCGGAAGAAGTCCGAATAAAAGCGGAAGGAGCAGGTAAACCCGCACAGGGGATCGGCGCGGTACGCCGCGTTGTTTCGGGCGTCGGCGGAGAGCCATTCGCCGTCCTCGAACTGCTTTGCATATGCGCCGAAGGAGAGTTTTTCGATGAGCTTTGCGCGCTTTTTCTGCCCGCAGAACAGGATGCCCAGGCGCGCGACAACGGAGCCGAGGTACACCTCGAAGTCCTTCTTGTAATTGCTGCCCGCGATAACGGCGCCCGCTAGCTTGTCCGCATACCTGCCCAGATAGCTCTGGGTGAGGAAGGAGCCGTAGGAAAAGCCGAGCAGCACGACGGGAAGGCGGTATTTTTCCTTGGGAAAATCGGTGATGGCTGCCTCGTCGCGCAGGGTGTCCGCGAACATGTCACCCGCGCACCAGCCGAGCGTTTGAGCGTCCGTCGCGCCGTGTCCGCGGTGATCGTCTGCCGCCACCGTCAGCCCCATGTCGTTGAGATAGCGGGCGAACGGCTCATACCTTGCGGCATGTTCGGTCATGCCGTGCACGATCTGCACCACCCCGCGCGCGTGCTCCGCCTCCCAAAGGTACAACTGAACGGGCTTTTTATCAAAACTTTCAAACGTCATCTGCATACTGCACTCCTCCTTTGCCCTATTTTACCACACTTTGCGCGCGCCGTCAATCCCCTTCCTTTCTATGCCACCCCTTCCAGCAACCTACCTGTATGATTTTGTTGCAAACGTACTCTTATTTTTGTTACAATGCGGCTGCAAACAAAAACAAAAGGAAGGTATTTTTATGAACAGGCATCGTTTGACTGCCCTTTCGCTTGCCGTCCTTCTGACGGCAGCCCCCCTTGCCGCCGCCTGCAGCGCGCCGGCGGACGAGCCCGCCGTAGAGGCGCCCGTCCTTCCCGACGAGCTGCCCGAAGAACTGCTGCCCGTCCTGCCGCCCGATGAGGACGGCTCGACCGACAACCCCGATGAAGACGAAACACCGGAGGAAGCGCCGGAAGAAGAACTCCCCGAAGCTGCTCCCGAGGAGACGCCCGAAGACGCGCCCGTCGTCAGCGTGCAGGCGCAGTATATCCTCTCCTCCGCCAACAGTCTGAACGTGCGCGCCGGCGCCGGAACGGGATATGCCGCGCTCGGCCAGATCAACGCGGGCGACATGCTGCACTTTGTACGCCGCGAAGGCGGATGGTACGAAACGAGATACCGCGGGAAAACCGCCTATGTGAGCGCCGACAGCGCCTATACCAGCGTCGCTTTTCTGGACAAGGCGAACGAAAGCATCGAGCGCGTCATCGCCGAGGGACTCGAACTTCTGGGCGTCCCCTACGTCTACGGCGCCACCCGTCTGCACGACGGGAAGGGCAATTTTCTGAAGGGATTTTCCACGAACGCCTTTGACTGCTCCTCACTCATGCAGTATATCTTCTATCAGGGCGCCGGCATTCTGCTGGACGTGACGACGCGCACGCAGGTCAAACAGGGCGTGCCCGTGGAATGGCGCGACATTGAACGGGGCGACCTGCTGTTCTACACCAACGCACAGCGCTACAACAAGACGGGCGTGGAGCGCATCGGGCATGTTGCTCTCTATCTGGGCGAAAACTATATCCTGCACACGGCGAGCGACTATGCCGTCATCGAACAGATGTCCGCAACGCGGCAGAGATACTTCGTTACCGCCCGCCGCTTTTTGTAAACGCTTGCAAAATGCCCTGCGCAGTGCTATAATGGGCGCATGCAGCTCACCGACGTTCACACCCACAGCACTTTTTCCGCCGACGGGCGCAGCCCGCTTTCCGGCATGATCACCCGCGCGGCGGAACTGGGCGTTGCCTGGTACGGCGTTTCCGAACACTTCGATTACGACTATCTTGCGGACGGCGTGCTTGCAGAGGGGAAAGCGGTGCCCATGATCGACGCCGATGCGTACTTTTCGGAGGCGCGCCGTCTGCAGAAGGCGTATGCGGGCAGCATGCGCGTGCTCGTGGGCGGAGAATTCGGCTACACGGGCAATCCGCGCGCCCATGCGCTCTATGCGCAGACGATCGCGCGCTTCCGGCCCGATTTTGTGGTGAACAGCGTACACTCGGTCAACGGCAAGGACGCGTGGTACGGCGAGTACTTTGCGGGAAAGACGCGCGGGAAGGCATACCGCGACTATCTTGAAAAAGTCCTCGAGAGTCTGGACGCGCCCTATCGCTACGATATCGTGGCGCATATCGGCTATGTCTCGCGCTGCGCCCCTTACGCAGACAATCTGTTGCGCTACCGCGATTTTCCCGACCTGTTCGACGCCATCCTTTCCGGCATCGTCGCGCGAAATAAAATTCTCGAGGTCAACTCCTCGGCGCGCGGCGCGGGCGACTTTCTGCCCGGGCGGGACATCCTCGAACGATACTTTGCGCTGGGCGGACGAGAGGTCTCCTTCGCCTCGGACGCGCATGAAGCGGGCGATATCCTGCGCGGACGGACGCTCATTGCGAACACGCTCAAAGAGATCGGCTTTGCGGGCGTCACCGTGCCCGATCGCGGCAGGCATATCCTTGTGCCCATCGACTGACGCGGCAGGCATTTTTCAAAAAAATTTTATCCAAAAAACGCGCGGACATCCGCGCGTTTTTCATTTTTGTATGATACGCACCCGCTAAAAGAGAGGCGCGAACAGTTTGGCGATCTCGCACACCCAGCGCCAGACCACGTTCTTTTTGGCGTCCTCGGGCGTCTGGCGGCAGGAGACGGAAAAAGTGTGCTCAAAATCCTCCTTCATGGCAACGAGCGCCTTTGTTTTGTACATGAGCACGGCGTTCTCGTAATGATGAATGAAGGAGCGGTAGTCGAGGTTGACGGTACCCACAACGGCCGTCTTGTCGTCGGCAAGAAAGCCCTTTGCATGCACAAAACCGGGCGTGTATTCATAGATCTTCACGCCGCCGCGCATGAGGGCGGCATAGTTGGAACGGGTGAGCGCAAAGGCGATTTTTTTGTCGGGAATGTGCGGCACGATGATGCGCACGTCCACGCCGCGCTCCGCCGCAAGGATGAGCGCCTCGCGCATACGGTAGTCGATGATAAGATAGGGCGTCATGATCCACACATAGCTGCGGGCGGTGTTGATGATATTGATATACACGTCCTCGCACACGCTGCGCGGATAGACGGGCCGCGGCCCGCCGCCGTAGGGCTGCACGAAGCCTTCGCCCTCGAAACGCTCATACGTTGCAGGGATATAGGGCGCGAAATCCTCTCCGTCGCCCCTGGTCGCAAGATTCCACAGTTTGAGGAACATGAGCAAAAGCCCCTTGACGCCCTCCCCTTCCAGGCGGACGGCAGTATCCTTCCAGTGCCCGAAGGCGGAGCCCATGTTCACATATTCGTCGGCGAGGTTGATGCCGCCCGTGTAGCCCACCTTTCCGTCGATGACGGCGATCTTGCGGTGGTCGCGGTTGTTGTGCACGTTGGTGACGACAGGCACGAAGGGATTGAACTTGACGCACTTGATGCCCATCTTCTGGATCTTTCTGTGATAGGCAAGGTGCACTCTGCCCATGCAGCCGATATCGTCGTACATGAAGCGCACCTCCACGCCCTGACGCGCCTTGCGCGCGAGCACGTCGAGAACGGCGTTCCAGAATTCTCCCTTTTTGATGATGAAGTATTCCATGAAGATGTACTTTTCCGCCCGCTCCAGGTCGGCGAGCAGCGCGTCGCGGAAGTCCTCACCCACGGGGAAGTACTCCGTCTTTGTTCCGTCATAGATACGCGCGGACGGATTGACGGCGAGCAGCGCCTCGCCCACGTCGGAAAAACGGCGCGTCTGCGCCTGAAAGTCCCCCATGTCCGCGCCGGAGCACTCATAGACCGCCGCCCGCCCGCTCAAGACGAGCGCCTTCTTCTGCATGCGCTTGTTGGGGCGGTGAGAGGAGAACGTGGCGTAGATGGCGACGCCGAACACATTGAAAAAGACGATGCACAGGATCCAGGGGATCTTGGTCTCCGGCACCATGTCGCGGTTGGCTGCATGCAGAACGGTGAGGAAGGTAACGACCCAGCCCAGCGCCGTCATGCCGAACGTGATCCAGGGCGCGGCGGCGGGATAGAGCTCGCTCAACCACGCGGAGAGCAGCCAGAACAGCCCGACGATCACAAGCACGTCGAGCGTGAAGATGAGGATAATCGCCAGCGCAACAAACGCAAAGCGACTGAACAGTTTTTTGAGCACCGGCGCGCCTCCTTATAATCTTATGACAATGTGATTATACCCGAAAAGCCTGTCCTTCAATCGCTGCGGACGAACAACGTACATCCGCAGGGGAGCGCGGTCTGCGAAAAGGCGCCCGCAAGACGGACATCCCGCCGCGGCGAGTGCAGAACGCGCAGCCCGTCCGCTCCCAGAAACGCCTGTGAAGAGACGTCCTCTTCCGCCACCCCGCAGGCGACGATCTCCTCCAGCCCGCCGCAGGCATAGAAGGCGAACGCCGTCAGTACGCCGCCCGTGACCGTCACCTTTTTGAGCGAAGGCGGAACGCGGTAGCGCCCGTCATCGCAGAACAGGTGGGCGAACTCCCCGCGAAACTGCGTGCCTTCGCCGCTCTTTGCGCTGCCGGCAAAGGGGAGCGTGAGCTCTTCCAGCTCCTCGCACGCCAAAAGCGCGCCCTCGTCCGCAAAGTCGGCGTCCGGAAGCACGAGCGTGCGCGCGGCGGGAACGCCGCACACAATGCGCCTGCCGCCCGCCGTGTCCAGCGTGACGACCCCCTTCGAAAAGGCGTAGGGCGCGGGAATGGAGACACGTTCGATGCGTGTTCCCACAAGGTCGCGCGCCGTCACCGTGCCCGCGTCGCGGAAGATGAGGGTGCGCGTGCCCAGCTGCGCAAGCTGCACAGCGGGCGGCGGATCGGAAAAGAGCACGAGCGTGCTCCCGTCAAAACGCGCGCCCGGCTGCGTGCGCGCGACCCCTTCCCCCGTCCATGCAAACCATTCGTCTGCATACCAGAGCCGGGGCGAAAAGGTGCGCCAGACGGCGGCGCGCTCGATGCGCGTGAGCCCCTGCGCCGTCGCCGCCAGAAGGGGCGCAAAACTGCCCTGCGTGAGCGTGGAATACAGTTCTTCATACGCCTGCGTGGGCGCGATGACGCCCCGCTCGCTGCCGCGGACAAGCAGCACGCCCTCCTCGCCCGCGCCCGCAAGCGCTGCGTATGCCGAGGCGTAGCTCTCCTGCGTGCTCTCCCCCTCCCACGCGCAGGAATAGCGCTCCTGCGCGGCGGGCGCGGCGGCGGGCAGGGGAAAGAGGAGCGCCGCCGCCCAAGCGAGGGCAAACACCCCCGCCCCGACGATGCGCAGCGCCCTCTTCATTCCCATTGCAGGCGGTGCAGTTCGCCCGAGCGCTCCAGTCCGGGAAAGTCGTTCTGCCGAAGCCCCTCGTAGACGGCGACCGCCACGCTGTTGGAAAGATTCAGAGAGCGCGCTTCGCCGCGCATAGGGATGCGCACGCAGGCATCGGCATGCGCGAGCAGAAACTCCTCCTCCAGCCCGCGCGTCTCCCTGCCGAACACGAGAAAATCCCCCGCACGGTAGTCTGCCTGCGTGTAAGTTCTGCGCGCTTTGGTCGTAAAAAGGTGCATACGCGCCTGCGGATACCTTGCAAGAAAGGCGGCAAGGTCGTCATGCACGCGCACGTCGACCAGATGCCAGTAATCGAGCCCGGCGCGCTTTAAGTATTTGTCCGAGAGCTCAAACCCGAGCGGCCGCACCAGATGCAGCACGCACCCCGTGGCGGCGCAGGTGCGCGCGATATTGCCCGCGTTCTGCGGGATCTCCGGCTCGACAAGAACAACGTGAAACATCGTTTTTCTCCGTTTTTCCCTATTTTACGACAAAATCCGACATTTTGCAAGAACGTTTGCCCGTTTTGCAAATATTTTACCCGAAAAAAAGGGAAATCGCGAAAAAGACTTGACATTCGGCGGCGGGCGTTCTATAATAAATCTGTCCATGGGGG
>CAJFNH010000070.1 GCA_904394195.1 Candidatus Gallimonas caecicola | reverse complement strand
TGTCTCCTGCGCCGCCGCAAGGCGCAGAACGCCCCCCTCGAAGGTCCAGGCACAGTCGGTGTAGGCGCGCAACGGGCGATATCCGGGGAGCGGTACTTCCACCGCGGAGAAATCCTGCAGCGCGTGGATGAGCACCAAAAGCCTGTCCCCCAGGCGTTTTTGGTAGATCTGCCGACCAAATGGCGCGCGATAGTATTCGATATTGCAGTCGATATCCGCAATGTCGCCCTCCGCCACGATGTCCTTGACCTGCGCGTAGAAGCCCAGTCCCTCGCGAATGAGCGCCACCTTTTCTTTTGACATATCCAACACGTCGCCCGAAAGGCAGATGCGCCCCATCATGGCGGCGCACAGCGAATAGACGGTGCGCGAAGGCGTATCCTTTTCGCGCAGCACCGCCCAGATCTGCGACTGGCGCGCGGGGATGACGCGTGAGACGTTGGCTGCCACAAAGGGGATCTCCGCACATTCGTGTGCGTCCGAAAAGGAGCACATGGAGACCATGCCCATGCGCTTCGGCTCGATGCGTCCCCCGCCCGAGGAACAGTTCTCGATGACGATATCGGGCAGCGCGGCTTTAAGTTTATCCAGCCAGGCAAGGCTCTCGTCGGCGACCTGCCGCCCGCCCTCGCCAAGGCTCTCGGCGCCGTCGCAGCCGATGCCGTAGGTGTCGTTGTAGTCGATCTTGATGTAGCCGAAGCCGTTTTCTGTGAGAAAGTCGGTCATGCGCTCGGAGATATAGGCGTCGACTTCCGGCTTGCGCAAATCGAAAAAGCGGCGGTTTTTGCTGGTGATGAGGGCGCCGTCCCGCTTCAGGAGCAGCTCCTCGCGGGAAAATGCCTGCGAATCCCGCCCTGCAACTTCAAATTCAAACCAGATGCCCGGCACCATGCCTTCGGCGCGGATGGCATCCGCGACCGCCCTGATGCCGTGCGGAAAGAGCGTTGCGCTCTGCTGCCAGTCTCCCGTGGCATTGCCCCACCCCTTGTCGTCCGGTTTGTACCAGCCGCAGTCGATGACGAAGTATCCGATCCCGAAAGATCTGATCGCCTGCAGGATGGCGCGGATGTTCTCCTCGGAGGGGCACCCCCACGTCGTGCAATATTCGTTGAACAAGACGGGCATCTCCCGCTCGCTTTCGGGCACCTTCAGGCGGCGGTCCTGTTCATGCACGAGGGCATTGCATGCCGCGAGCACATTCCCCTCGCCGACGTATAAAAATGCCTTGTCTGTTTCAAAAGCCGCACCTGCGGGGATTTTTCTGCGCCAATGCCCAAATTCATAGTCCGCCCTGCCGCAACTGAAAGAGCAGCTCTCCTTCTCCTTATACAGCTCCATCTGCCAGGAATAGGGCGCTTCACACTGCGCAGCCCAGACGATGCCCGCCTTCTCGTCTTCAATGGCGGCAAAGGGATACCAGCCGCGGTCGGGCATGCTGCCCAGCTGCCCACATTTTTCCACCTTCACGCCGTAGCGCGCCCAGCTCATGTCCATGCCGAGCTGCGAAAAGGTATCCGTCTTCAAGCGGCATTCGCGGCTCCACGCGCTCGTCATACGGTGGAGCTTCAGCCCGCAGGTATCCTTCCCGCCGATGCTGACGGCGAGGATGCCGGAAAGGGACAGGCTTGCCAGATACTCGAGCGTGCGTTCTGCGCCCGTCCGATTTTCATAGCGCACCCACACGCAGAACACCCCCGTTGCCGCGCTGTATTCCAGGTGATGCGTGTAGACATTCCCCTTCCCGTCCGTAAGGCGGGTGACGACGCCCGCTTCCGTCGCCGTCCGCTCCTCTACATGCAGAAGGGTCCCTGCGCGGTTACGCATGGTCTGCCCGAAGGTGTAGTCGATGAGCCCTTCCTCCCCCGTAAAGGCGACCTGCACCAGGCTGTCGCAAAAAAGCCTTGCGGGATCGACTTCCACGCCGGCGGGATACACGGCGAGCCCCACCTGCGTCTTTTTCTCGTGCCCTTCGACGGGCGTTTCCACATAGTACACGGCGGCATCGCCGAAGATATATTTTCTGAAAAACATCGATAAAACAAGGGGCGGCGCTTACCGCACCGCCCCGCTCCTTTCCACAACTTATTTGCGCTTCCAGATGACGTCCGACCACATGAGCTGCTTTTTGAACTCTTCGATCTTCGTGTTCTCGTCGATGACGACCACCTCGATGCCCCACATATTGCCCAGATCCACCATCTCCTGCACGGAGATCCTGGAGGAGACGACCGTGTGGTGCGCGCCGCCCGCGTAGATCCAAGCCGCAACGCCGTCCTTGAAGTTGGGCTGATACTTCCACATGAGCCCGCCCACGGGAAGATTGGGCATCTTGTGCGGGTACTTGACGAGCTCGATCTTCTGCACGATGAGGCGCAGCCTGTCGCCCATGTCGATCATGGAGACGGCGACTGCCTCGGGCGCGGCGATGCCCTCGAACACGAGGCGTGCGGGATCGGACTTCCCGCCGATGCCCAGAGGGTGCACCTGGATCTGCGGCTTGGTGGCGGCGAACTGGGGCGAAACTTCCAGCATGTGCGCGCCCAGGCACAGCCCGTCCGCAAGGTCGTAGGTGTAGTCCTCCATCAGGCCGGTGCCCGTCTCGCCCGCCATGTACTGCATGACGGCGCCCAGCGCGGCGATCTTCCAGTCGCCCTCCGCGCCGAAACCGTAGCCCTTGCTCTGCAGATCCTGAATGGCGAGCCCGGGCAGCTGGTTGAGCCCGTGCAGCGCACCGAAGTGATCGACGATGCCGATATAGTCGCCCTTCTCCTCGCAGAATCTGTCGATGGCGATCTCATATTTCGCCTGCTCTCTCACGACGTCGATGCGCTTGGTGCCCATCGTGTACTTCTTGTCGTACTCCGCCATCATGGCGTCCACTTCTTTGTCGGTGACCTTTTCGATATACTCCACCAGATCGCCGATGGGATAGTAGTCCACCTGCCAGCCCAGGTCGATGTGCGCCTCGATCTTGTCGCCCTCGGTGACGGCGACGTCGCGCATGTTGTCGGAGAAACGGCAGACCTTGACGTTCTTTGAAAAAGCATAGCCCGCCGCCACCTTACACCAGGAAGCCAGCTGCACAAGCGCCTCTTCGTCCTTATAATATCCGACGACCACCTTGTTGTCCATGCGCAGGCGGGTGACGATATAACCGAACTCCCGATCGCCGTGCGCCGCCTGGTTTTCGTTCATGAAGTCCATATCGATGGTGTCGTAAGGGAGCTTTTCGTTGTACTGCGTGGCAAAGTGGCACATGGGCTTTTGCAGGAGCTTCAGCCCCTTGATCCACATTTTTGCGGGCGAGAAGGTGTGGCACCAGGTGATGATGCCGATGCAGTTCTCATCCGCATTGACCTTCTTGATTGCCTCGACCACCTCGTCCGAGCTCTTGCACGTCGTCAGATATCTGACGGTGACGGGCATGTGTTCGTTGACGTAGTTCGCCATCTCCTCGGAGTGCTGCGCGACGTGTGCGAGCACGTCGTCGCCGTACAGCGTCTGGGAGCCCGTCAGCCAGTAGACAACGTAGTCTTTCATGTTCTTGAGCTGTTTCATGACTTCACCTCATTCCTTTAATACGTTTTATTTTTTCTCCGGAGCCGCCGGAGTGCGGAACGATATTCGTTTACTTCTTTTTGGTCTGCCCGTAGTAGGCGTTCTTGCCATGCTTGCGCATGTAGTGCTTGTCCATCATGAACTGGTCGGCGCGCTGCACCTGCGGGTTGATATGCTCGGTGAGGAACGCCATCTTGGCGACCTCTTCGATGACCGTCGCATTGTAGACGGAATTTGCGCCGTCCTTGCCGAAGGCGAACACGCCGTGGCTCTTGATGAGCACACCGGGCACTTCGAGCGGTTTGATATTGTCATTTTTGAACTTTTCGATGATAGCAAGCCCCGTGTTCTTTTCGTATTCCCCTTCGATTTCCTCTTTGGTGAGCGACCGCGCGCAGGGGATATCGCCATAGAAATAGTCGGCGTGCGTCGTGCCGTAGAAGGGAATGGCGCGCCCCGCCTGCGCCCACGCCGTTGCAAACGTGGAATGGGTGTGCGTCACGCCGCCGATATCGGGGAACGCCTTGTAGAACTCGATGTGCGTGGGCGTATCGGAGGAGGGGCGAAGATCCCCTTCCACCACCTTTCCGTTGAGATCCACGACCACCATGTCCTGCGCCGTCATGCCGTCATACTCCACGCCCGAAGGCTTGATGACGACAAGCCCCGTCTCCCTGTCGATCTCGGACACATTGCCCCAGGTGAACAGGACGAGCCTGTTCTTGACAAGGTCGAGGTTTGCCTTTAAGACCTTTTCTTTCAATGCTTCCAACATATCTTCCATTCCTCCCGGTTTAATATTTGAGCGAGCGGGTCGCCTCGCGCACGATGGGAAGCCCCGCAACGTAGCGCTTTTTGAACTCCTCGAAGCCCGCGACGTCGGCGGGGTCGGGCGCGAGCGTCACGCCCTCCTGCCCCGCGAACACGCGTTCGTCAAGGTATTCTTCCAGCGATTCGCCCTCCTTCTTTGTGATGAGATAGTTGGCAAGGATCGCCATGCCCCAGGCGCCGCCCTCGCCCGCCGTCTTCATGACGGTGACGGGCGCGTTGATGGCCGCGGCAAGATAGCTCTGCCCGACGCGCTCCGTTTTGAAGAGCCCGCCGTGCCCCGTGATCCTATCGAGCTTCACGCCCTCTTCCTTGAGCATGATATCGCACCCCACCTTGAGCGCGCCGAACGCCGAGAACAGGTGCGTGCGCATGAAGTTTGCAAGGTTGAACTTGCCCTCCGCCGTGCGCACGAACAGCGGCCTGCCCTTTTCCACTTTCGTGACGTGCTCGTTGGATACATAATTGTAAGCGAGCAGCCCGCCGCAGTCCTTGTCGCCCTCCTCCGACTTAAAGTAGAGCATATCGTAGAGCTTCCACTTGGGGATATCCACGCCTGCGAGTTGTGCAAATTCACCGAAAATATTCACCCATCCGTTGATATCCGACGTGCAGTTGTTGCAGTGCACCATGCCCACCAGATCGCCCACAGGCGTGGTGACGAGGTCGATCTCCGGATAGGGCCTGGAGAGCTCCTTCTCGAGCACGATCATCGCAAAGACGGAGGTCCCCGCCGAGACGTTGCCCGTGCGCTTTTTGATGGCGTTGGTGGCGACCATACCCGTGCCGGCGTCCCCTTCGGGCGGGCAGAGCGGCACGCCGGGCTGCAAGGTGCCCGTGGGATCGAGGAATTTTGCGCCCTCGGGCGTCAGCCTGCCCGCGTCTTCGCCCGCGATGAGGATCTCGGGAAGGATATCCTCCACTTTAAAGGGAACCCTGCCCGCGACAAGGTTGTTGAATTTTTCGAGCATACCCCTGTCATACTGCCGGGTGGCGGGGTCGACGGGGAACATTCCGGACGCTTCGCCGATGCCGATGACCTTTCTGCCCGTAAGCATCCAGTGCACATAGCCCTCGAGCGTCGTCTGAAAGGCGATGTCCTTCACGTGCGTCTCGCCGTTGAGGATGGCCTGATACAGATGCGCGATGGACCAGCGCGCGGGAATATGATAGTTGAAGAGTTCGGTGAGCTTTTCCCCCGCTTCCGCCGCCGTGTTGTTGCGCCAGGTGCGGAAGGGAACGAGCAGCCTGTCCTGCTTATCGAACACCATGTAGCCGTGCATCATGGCGGAAACGCCGAGCGCCCCCACCGTGGTGAGCGTAACGCCGTACTGCTTTTTCACGTCCGCCGCCAGCTGCGCGTAACAGTCCTGCAGCCCCAGACGGATATCGTCGAGCGTGTACGTCCAGATGCCGTTGTCGTGACGGTTTTCCCACTCGTGGCTGCCCGACGCGATGGGCGTGTTGCGCTCGTCCACCAGGATCGCCTTGATGCGCGTGGAACCGAATTCGATGCCGAGCGCGGTCCTGCCGCTCCCGATACATGCCTTTGCGTTGCTTTGCATAGTTACCCCCTGACAGTTTTACATGCCTCTATTATAGAATAAATCGGCGGAAAATTCAATAGCAAAATGAAAAATTTATTGCCCTTTTGCAAATTTTCCATGGCGCGCGAAGGCGCCGCCGGCCGCGCGCCAAAGGACGCCCGCAGCATCTGCGGGCGTCCCCGTGCGCGGGTGCTCCGCGCCCCTTATTTCTGCTCGGGCGTATGCCATCTCCAGTTCTGGATCTCGGGCAGGTCCTCGCCGTATTCCGCGATATAGTTGCGGTGTTCGACGAGCTTGTCGTTCATCATCTGCACAAGGAAGGTCCCCTTGTTGCCCAGCTGCGGCAGGCTCATCATCGCCTCGCGCACAAGGTGGAAGCGGTCGATATGGTTCTGTACGCGCATATCGAAGCCCGTGGTGATGGTGCCCTCTTCCATATAACCGAACACCTTGATGTTACGGTTGTGGCGGGTGTAGGTGAGCTCGTGGATGAGCTTGGGATAGCCGTGGTAGACGAAGAGGACGGGCTTATCCTTGGTAAAGATGGCGTCGAACGCGTCGTCCCGAAGCCCGTGCGGGTGATTTTCATGCGAATCGAGCTTCATCAGGTCGACGACGTTGACGAAGCGGATCTTGAGTTCGGGCATATAGTCGCGCAGGATGGTGGTCGCCGCGAGCGCCTCGATGGTGGGCGTATCGCCGCAGCACGCCATGACGAGATCGGGCTCCTCGCCCGCGTCATTGGACGCCCACGGCCAGACGCCGATGCCCTGCGTGCAGTGCTTGACCGCCTGGTCCATCGTCAGCCACTGATAGGTCGGGTGCTTGGAGGCGACGATGACGTTGATATAGCCCTTGCTCTTGACGCAGTGATCGAAGCAGGAGAGCAGGCAGTTGGCATCCGGCGGAAGGTAGCAGCGCACGACATCCGACTTCTTGGTGGAGACGTGGTCGAGGAAGCCGGGATCCTGATGGGTGAAGCCGTTGTGATCCTGCTGCCAGACGTTGGAGGTGAGGATGA
>CAJFNH010000069.1 GCA_904394195.1 Candidatus Gallimonas caecicola | reverse complement strand
TTGCCACTTTTACCCTCCAAAAGTGATATTAGTTTAATATCATCATAATAGTATATCCATCCAATTCCGTCAAGATATCCAACAAAATTATTTTCAGGTTTTTCCAAACGGCTGCACGGCAAAGCCGGCAGTTGACAGCGCGGCGCAATTGCGGTATAATCATTTTTGCCAGAACGACACGAAAAGGAGCGCGACATGCAGTTCATCTGTCTGGAACAGGGCATCTATCGGGCGGAGTCGGGCACCGACATTCTCGGCCGGCCGGAGACCGCCCTCTCATCATACAACTTTTTCCGCCCCGACGCACCATCCGGCGAGATGCGCGAGCTGTATCTTTCGCCGCAGATCACCGCCATCGGCGAGCATGCCCTCTATTGCAAAAACCTGGAGAAGCTCCATCTGCACGCAGGCATCCGCAAGCTGGGGCACGCCATCTTCTTCTACTGCCTGCCCGCGCGCGGGTTTATCGAGATCGTGTACGAGGGCACCTCGCAGCAGTTTGCGGCGCTGGGCGCTCCCTTCCGCGAGCAGGTGCGCGTAGAGGCGGCTGGTCCTTACGACCGCCAGCCATACTGCGACACGCAGGACAGCGGCTATTATTATGAGGAACGCGAACGCCGCTTTGACGCCTCCGTCGCCGACTGCCGCGTTCTGTGTGCGGACGGTGTGACATTGCGATACGGCTATCAGACAAGGGAAGGATAACACAAAAGAGGCGTTGCTTTTCGGCAGCGCCCCTCTTCAGTTTTGCTTCATAGAAGTTTTTTCAGGACCTCGCGGACGGCAAGCTTGCAGTGCTCGTAGGTGAGCCCGCCCTGGAAATAGGCGACATACGGCTCGCGGATGGGCGCGTCGGCGGAAAGTTCGATGCTTGCCCCCGAATTGAACGTTCCCGCCGCCATGATGACCTTACAGTCGTAGCCCGGCATGTCCCACGCTTCCAGCCGTACAAAACTGTCGACAGGCGAGACTTCCTGCACCGACTGGATAAAGTCGGTGAGCTGTTTTTCCGTATCGAAGCGCACGGCGCGCGTGATATCGGGCGGCAGGCGGTCGACGGAGGGATAATTCACATAACCCAGATCCGCCATGCACTTTCCGATAAGCAATGCCCCCTTGAGCGCCTGCGCCACGACGTGCGGCGCAAGGAAAAAGCCCTGGTAGAAGAGCTGATAGCCGTAGGCATAGGAGCCGACCTCCCCGCCCACGGAGGGCGCAGTCAGGCGGTTTTCGCACTGTCCGACGTACTTTGCCCTGCCGGCGATATAGCCGCCCGTAGGCGCGAGCCCGCCCCCGGGGTTTTTGATGAGCGAGCCCACGATGAGGTCCGCCCCGACCTGTGTGGGCTCCCGCCTTTCGGCAAACTCACCGTAGCAGTTGTCCACAAAGATGCAGCCCTCAAAACCCGCCTCACGGACACATGCGCAGAGTGCGCCGATCTCATCCACCGTGAAGGAGTCGCGCAGTTCATAGCCGCGCGAGCGCTGCACATAGACCATCGCATACTTTTCCCGCGCAAGCGCCTCGCGTACCGCGGCAAGGTTGATTTTTCCCTTCTCATCGAGCGCAAGCGTCTCGAAGGAGATGTGAAAGTCGGCGAGCGAGCCGTTTCCCTCCCCCCGGATGACGCCGCGCAGCGTATCGTAGGGCATCCCGCTCACGCACAGCACCCGATCGCCCGGACGCAGCACGCCGAACAGCGCAACGGTGAGCGCGTGCGTCCCGCTCAACAGCGCGGGCGAGACGATGGCACGCTCCGCACCGAAGGCACGCGCGTACACCCTGCCAAGACACTCGCGCCCCTCGTCGCCATAGCCGTAGCCCGTCGTGGGCACGAAGTGGCGCAGCGCGATGCGCTCCTCGCGGAACGCAGCAAGCACCTTCTCCTGATTGAACAAAGCGATGCCGTCGATCTCGGCAAACATGGGCGCGAGCGAGCGCTCCGCCGCGGATATCCTCTCTTCAACCGTCATAAACTACCTCGATCTCCTCTGCCGCCGCGCGCACATCCTTCGGAGCGAGCCAGACAAGGCCCGGCATCTTTTTGAAAAAAGTGAGCTGCCGCTTGGCGTAATTCCTCGTATTTTTAAGTATTATGTCACGCATAGTACTTTGTGAACTATCATTTTTCAGACATTCAACGACCTCTTTATAGCCGATCGCCTGCATGCACTGCGCATTTTCAGGCACACCGGAGGCAAGCAGCCCCTGCACCTCGGCAACCAGCCCCGCGTCCAGCATCGCCTGCGTGCGTGCCTCGATGCGCGCATACAGCTCCTCTCTCGGCCACGCAAAGGCAAACGCGGCATAGGGATAGCGCGGCTGTTTCGTATCCTTCTGTTCGGACTTTTTTCTGCCCGTCAGATCGTAAATCTCCAGCGCGCGGATGACGCGGCGCATGTCGTTGGGATGCAGCCGCGCGGCACTCTCGGGATCGCGCTGTGCAAGCAGCGCATGCAGCGCCTCCCTCCCCTGCACGCGGGCAAATTCCTCATACCCGGCGCGCAGCCCCTCGTCTGCGGCGACGTGCCCGAAGCCGCTGCGAAAGAGGATGGCGTTCATGTAAAACCCCGTTCCCCCGCAAAGCACAGGGACCTTCCCGCGCGCGAGGATATCCTCGACGACGGGCAGCGCGAGCCGTTCAAAGTCATGCACGGAAAAATTGTCACGCGGGTCGGCGACGTCGATCATATGGTGGACGATGCCGCACCGCTCTTCGCGCGTCGGCTTTGCCGTTCCGATATCCAGCCCGCGGTAGACCAAAAAGGCATCGCAGGAGACGACCTCCCCGTTCAGCCGCCTTGCGCACTCCACGGCGAGCGCAGTCTTCCCGGACGCAGTCGCCCCGCAGATAACGAGCAGTTTCATACGATCCTTTTGAAGAGCTTTTCAAACTCGCTCTTCTTCATTTTCACGACGGCGGGCCGCCCGTGCGGGCACTTCATGCCGACGTCGCCGTCCATGCACCCGATAAGCGCACGCACTTCCTCCTGCGTGAGCTGCTCGCCGCCCTTGACAGCCGCCTTGCACGCCGCCGTGGCAAGTTTGTCCTTGAGGATATCGGCAAGGCGGATGGCGCGCAGGCTCTCCATCGAAGAGAGCACCTCACGGAAAAAGGCGTCCAGGTCCATCCCCATCAAATCGGCAGGGACGGAGAGCACGCGTACACTTGTATCGCCGAATTCCTCGAGTTCAAAACCGATCTCGCGCAGAACGGAAAAGTTGCGCTCGAGAAAAGCAAACTCCTGCGCATTGAGCGAGAGCACATAGGGGACAAGCATGGGCTGCGACAGAACGGTGCGCGCTTCCCACGCCGCCTTCAGGCGGTCGAACAGGATGCGCTCGTGCGCCGCATGCTGATCGATAAAGTAAGCGGTGTCCCCCGACTGATAGATGAGATAGGTGCGGAAGAGCTCCCCCTTATATTCGAGAAAGGCGGGATCGATGCGCTCCTGCCGCACTTTGGCGGCCTGTTCGCGCAGTAGCCTCTGATTCTGGGTAAAGAAGTCCTCCTCGGGCTGCGCTGCCGCAACGGGCTTGCGCACCTCCAGCCGCACCCCCCTCTCTTCCAGAAACTGCGGCTCCTGCCCCTTGGGGATGGTCACGTCAAAGGCGAGCTCCTTTTTCGCCTGCGCATAGCTCATTTGCGGCGCCTTCGTTGCAACCTCCGTTGTCTCCTCCGGCGCTTTTTCTTGCGGGATATCGGGCAAAACCGTGTCCTGCACGGGGATTTCTTGTGTTTTTGGCGGCGTGACGAGATAGTCGAGCGCACGCGAATTTCCGTCGAGCACGGCGGATACGACGGAATAGACGCATCCGTAGACGATCTGATTGTCTGCAAAGCGCACGTCCGCCTTGTTGGGATGCACGTTGACGTCCACCACTTCGGGCGGGACATCCAGAAAGAGCACATAGAAGGGATACTGCCGCTTCATCAGATAGCTCGCATAGGCGTTCGTGACTGCCGCGCCCACCGTCTGGTTGACGACATGGCGCCCGTTGACGAACAGGCTCTGGTAGGTGCGGTTTGCCTTATAGAAGTTGCGGTTTCCCAGAAAGCCGTGCAGGCGGATGCCGTGCTTTTCTGCCCTGATCTGTATGCAGTTCGCAAGGGCGTCCGCGCCGTAGACGGCGACCAGCGCCGCCGGGAGCCCGTCGCCGAAGGAGCGGTATTTTATCTTTCCGTCCGCCGTGTAGGTGAAGGAGATCTCGGGGCGGGAGAGCAGAAAGCGCGCCATCACGCCGCCGATATCCGCCTCCTCCTGCGCGTCCGATTTGAGAAATTTCAGGCGCGCGGGCACATTGAAAAAGAGGTCGTCCACGGTGACGACGGTGCCCTTCGCTCCCGCGGCAGGCTGCACCTCGCCGAGTGCACCTCCCTCGCAGGCGAGGGAGTACGCCTCGCCCCCCTCTATGCGGGAGAGGATACTCATGCGTGAGACGGCCGCAACGGAGGCGATCGCCTCGCCGCGGAAACCCAGCGTGCGGATGGCGAACAGGTCGTCCGCCGTGGAGAGTTTGCTCGTTGCGTGCGCGCGATATGCAAGGGCAAGATCCTCCTTTGCCATGCCGCTGCCGTTGTCCGTCACGCGGATGCGCTTTTTGCCTCCCTTTCCGATCTCAACGGAGATTTCCGTGGCGCCCGCGTCGATGGCGTTTTCCACGAGCTCTTTGACGACCGAATAGGGACGGTCGACCACCTCGCCCGCCGCGATCTTATTGTAAACGCTCGGCGCAAGAACATTGATCTTCACTGATATTTCTCCTTCCACTCCGATATGAGCGCAAGCGCCTGCATGGGCGTGAGCAGATTGACGTCGAGCTCTTTGAGCTCATCGGTGAGCGCGGGAAGGGCCGGCGCCTCCTCCTGCGCGGGCTCCTCCTGCCCGTGCTCGCGCATGCGCCGCCTTTCGCCGCGTTCGAGTTCCTTTAATATGACTTTGGCGCGGGAGGTGACCTCCTCCGGCACGCCTGCGAGCGCCGCGACCTCCACGCCGAAGGAGCGCGACGCGCCGCCGCGCACGAACTTGCGCAGGAACACGATGCTGCCCGCGATCTCCCTGACGCCGATCTTGTAGTTCTTCACGCCCTCCAGCTTGCCTTCCAACTCGGTGAGTTCGTGAAAATGCGTTGCGAAGAGCGTCTTGGCGCGGATGTTCTGCGTGAGATATTCAATGACCGCCCAGGCGATGGAGAGTCCGTCGAAGGTGCTCGTTCCCCGTCCCACTTCGTCCAGGATGAGCAGGCTTCGCGACGTAGCGTTGCGCAGAATGTTGGCGACTTCCGTCATCTCCACCATGAAGGTGCTCCTGTCAAGGATGAGATTGTCGTTGGCGCCGATACGCGTGAAGATGCGGTCGGTGAGCGGCACGCGCGCACGCTTTGCGGGCACGAACGAGCCGACCTGCGCCATAAAGGTGATGAGCGCCACCTGGCGCAGATAGGTGCTCTTGCCCGCCATATTGGGGCCCGTAATGATCATCGTGCGCGCGTCGGCATTGTCGAGCATGCAGTCGTTGGGCACGAAGCGTTCCTTGGAGATGGCCTCCACAACGGGATGACGTCCCTCCTCGATCTCGAGCGCGCCTTCCTCGGCGATCTCGGGGCGGCAGTACTTATTTTCCCTGGCGACCGTCGCAAGCGAGACAAGGCAGTCGAGCATGGCAACGGCGCCCGCAATGCTCTGAAATACGGGGATATTACGCGCGAGCATTTCCACGATCTCGCCGAACAGGTGCTCCTCCAGACGGCTTGCGGCATCGTTGCTGCCCAGGATCCTCCCCTCCAGCTCTTTGAGTTCCTCCGTCGTATATCGTACGCCGTTTGCCAGCGTCTGGCGCGGGACATAGGAATAGGGCACCTTGTCCTTGAAGGAATTGCTCACTTCGATATAATAACCGAATACGCGATTAAAACCCACTTTAAGCGTGCGGATGCCCGTGCGTTCGCGCTCGCGCGTTTCCAACTCAAGCACGAGCGACTTTCCGTCGTCCTTGACCGCACGCAACTCATCGAGCTGTTTGTTGTACCCGCGGCGGATATAATTCCCCTCTTTGAGCGTGGTCGCCTCGGGTGCGATCGCGCTCTCGAGCAGTTTGCAGACGGGCGCGGTATCGACGAACTCATCGCAGATCTCGCGCAAAAGCGCAGAGGAAAATCCGGTGAGCTGAAATTTGAGATTGGGGACCGTCGCCAGGGAACTTGCAAGCAAAAGGCAGTCCCGCGGCTGGATATTGCCGTTGGAAACCCGCCCCGTCAGGCGCTCGATATCGCGCACGCCGCCCAGCATATCGGCAATGCCCATGCGCACGACGGTGCCCTTATACAGTTCTTCCACCGCGTCCAGGCGACGCTCGATCTCCCTCTTTTCCAGAAGAGGCGCCGAGAGCATGGCGACCAGTTTGCGCGCCCCCATCCCCGTCTTGGTCTTGTCGAGCAGCCACAGGAGGGAGCCGTACTTCTTGCCTTCGGCGTTATTCCTTAAGATCTCCAGATTGCGCACGGCGGTCGCGTCCAGCTGCATGTTTTTCCGTGCATCCGCGATCCGCAGGCTGTTGATGTTGGTAAGCGCATGCTTCTGCGTTTCACGCAGATATTCCAGCAGGGCGCCCACCGCACAGACCACGGCAAGGCGCTGCGCGATCCCGAGCGCATCAAAAGACGCAGCTTTGAGTTGATCGAGTACGCTGCGTTCGGCTGCGGGATAGAAAAACGCCTGAGGCAGATAGCAGGAGAAGGGCGGAAGCGCCCCGCGCTGTGCCTCGGCATCCTCCTTGATCTCAAGCAGTAGCTTGTCGTTGCAGATGACCTCCGCCACATTGAGGTTAAGCAATGCGGAGAGCACCCCCTCTTTTCCATCCGCTTCGGAAGCGCACAGTTCGCCCGTGGTGATATCCGCCCAGGCGAGCGCATAGCCTTCCTCCGTCTTGCAGGCGCAGGCGATATAGTTGTTGCGGCGCTCG
>CAJFNH010000068.1 GCA_904394195.1 Candidatus Gallimonas caecicola | reverse complement strand
CGTGCACGGGAATTTGTTTGTGGTGGGCGACGACGATCAGTCCATCTACGGCTGGCGGGGTGCAAAAATCGAAAATATCCTCAATTTCGAGCGGGTATATCCCAAGGCAAAGGTGTACAAACTGCAGCGCAACTACCGCTCCACCAAGGCGATCCTTGCGCTTGCAAACGCCTCCATCGCGCACAACGCCCGCCGCAAGGGCAAGACGCTGCACACCGAAAATGAAGAGGGCGAAAAGCCCGTCTGGTATGAGGCGGACGAGGAGGCGGGCGAGGCGCTCTACTGCGCCCGCACCATCGCCTCGCTGCGCGCGCAGGGGTATAAGCTGTCCGACTTTGCCGTGCTCATGCGCATCAACGCGCTCACCCGCTCCTTCGAGCAGGAGTTCACCAAATACGGCATCCCGTATAAGGTGTTCGGGGGCTTCAAGTTCTTCGAGCGCAAGGAGATCAAGGATATCCTCGCCTATCTGCGCGTGGCGGGCAATCCCTTCGATTCGGAGGCGGTGGCGCGCATCATCAACGTTCCCCGCCGCGGCATCGGCGAAAAGACGCTGCAGGCGCTCTTTGACTACGCCGCGCGCGAGGACGTTCCGCTCTACGACGCCGTGCTCGACTGCGACAGGCTGGACGTCAACAGCGGGGCGAAGGCAAAGCTGCGCGCCTTCGGCGACTATCTGAAGGAACTCGTGCTGGACGCACAGACGCTGCCCGTCGACTTCTTCGTGCATCGCATGGTGCAGACTTCGGGCATGGTGGAACAGTACGCGGGCAATTCGGACGAGGCGGTGACCAAGCGCGCCAACATCGATGAATTTCTCAATTCGGTGGACGAATTCGTGCGCATGAATCCGGAGTCCGACCTCGCCGACTACCTGCAGCAGATCACCCTTTATTCGGACACGGACGAGATGGACGAGGGGGACTATGTGACCATCGCCACCATTCACGCCGTCAAGGGATTGGAGTTCCGCTGCGTGTTCGTGGTGGGGCTGGAGGAAAATATCATGCCTACGTCGCGCGCCATCGACGACCCCGCCGCCCTTGAGGAGGAGCGCAGGCTCATGTACGTTGCCATCACGCGCGCCAGGGAGCGGCTGTGGCTCACCCGCTCCAAGAGCAGATACTTATACGGACAGCGGGACGCGACCGTCCGCTCGCGCTTTGTCAGCGAACTGGAGGGCGCGCTCGAACTTCCCGCGCAGACCGCCTACCAGCGCTATTCGGGTGACTATATCCCACGCGGCTATGAACGCGGCTTGGGCAGGGGGTATGAGCGCGGGTATGCCCGCACGGGTTTAAGCGGTGCGCGCGGCGCGTCCGCGGGCGGGGAAAATGACGGCTTCCGCACCTTCGGCGCCGGCAGCACGCCCCCGCCTGCGGGCAGGAGCTTATCGCCCTCCGTGCGCTTCGGCAATGCGGGCACGACGGCAGCGCCGCAGGCTCCGCGCAAGGATACGTCCGGCTTCGCGGTAGGGGTGCGCGTGCGGCACGCGCGCTTCGGCGACGGCGTGGTCACGGCGATGCGCGGCGCGGGCGGGAACGTCATCATCACGGTGAATTTTGAAAAGGCGGGCAACAAGGACCTTGCTGCCGCGCTCGCGCCCCTGGAGATCCTGAAAGACTGACAGCGGTCCTGTTTGTAAAGGACGCAGTGGAAAAATATGGACGGGAGAGGGAAGGATGATCGGTGATAAAAGGTACGACGTTGCCGTTGTGGGCGGCGGCGTTGCGGGCTGCGCCGCGGCGGTCTCGGCTGCCAGGGCGGGGCTGCGCACGGTGCTGCTCGAGCGCAGCGTGACCCTGGGCGGACTGGCGACCAACGGCCTTGTGAATTGGTGGGAGCCCATGTGCGACGGAAGGGGCAGTCAGCTCATTTACGGCATTGCCGAGGAGATGCTGCTGCGCGCCGTCCGCTGCGGCTACGGCACCATCCCGCCCTGCTGGAGGCAGGGCGCCGCGCCGGAGGAGCGCCGCCTCGCGAGCGAGGGCCCCACGGAGACGGGGCGCTATGTGAGCAGGTTTTCCCCGACCCTCCTTTCCCTGGCGCTGCTTGCCTGGCTCAAGGAGGAGGGGGTGGAGGTCGTGTTCGACGCGCTGCTCACGCACGTTCGTGTGTCGCGCGGGCAGGTCTCCCACCTGCGCTTTGCCACGCAGAGCGGCACCGAGCGGGTGTATGCGCGGCGGTATATCGACGCCACGGGCTCCTGCGAGGTGTTCTTCCGCGGCGCGTTCCCCACGCGCGAAGGCGCGAACGCCCTCTCCTATGTGGCTCATGTGGCGGACGGCGCGCCCGCGCAGGAGGGCACGCTGCGCAGGTGGTACTATATCGGCGACGTCTCGCCCTGGCTGAACAAGGACAAGAGCTCCTTTGTGGCGGGAACGTCGCGCGAACAGGTGAACGCCATCGTGCAGAACGGGCAGCTTCGCCTGTATGAGGACGTCGTCTCCGGCAAGCTCACGCGCGAGATCGTCGAGCTGCCGCACATGCCGCAGTTCCGCACCATCCGCTGCGTGGACGGGGCATATACGCTGACGGGGGCGGATGCAAACCGCCACTTTGCGGACAGCCTGTGCGTGGGCGGCGACTTCGAGCGAAAGGGCGTCTGGTATGAAATTCCCTACCGCTGCTTTTACACGCAGGCGGCGGGAAACGTCGTCGCCGCGGGGCGCGTCGTCTCCGCTTCGGACGGGGCGTGGGGCGCCGTGCGCGTCATCCCCATCGCCGCGCTGACGGGCGAAGTGAGCGCGCTCATCGCCGCGCTCTCGCTGCGAAAAGGGGTAGACGTGGGCGCTCTGCCGCTGTCCGAGCTGCTCGAAGAAGTGGCGCGGCGCGGGCTCGTCACACGGGGAACGTGTTAAAGGAGAACGAAATGGACAGGATGCGTTATCTTGTGGATACGCTCAACAAGTGGGCGTACGAATACTATGTGCAGGACGCGCCCAGCGTCCCGGACAGGGAGTACGACGCGCTCTATGACGAGCTCAAGGAGCTTGAGCGCAGCACGGGCGTGCGGTTGCCTGATTCTCCCACGCGGCGGGTAGGGGGAGAGCCCGTCAAGGCGTTTGCGCGCCATACGCACATCGCGCCCCTCTTTTCGCTGGACAAGGCGGTCACGCCCGACGAGCTCGCCGCGTTTGTCACGCGCGTGCACAAGGTGGACCCCGCCGCCAAGTTCACCGTCGAATACAAGTTCGACGGGCTCACCATGTGCCTGACCTATTCGGAGGGCCGCTTTGTGCGCGCGGCAACGCGCGGCAACGGCAGGGAGGGGGAGGACGTCACCGCCCAGGCGCTCACCGTGCGCAGTTTTCCCCTCGCCATCCCCTACAAGGGCACGCTGGAAGTGCGCGGCGAGGCGATCATCCGCCTGTCCGTGCTGGAGGAATACAACCGCGCCCATCCGGACGAGCCGCTCAAGAACGCGCGCAATGCGGCGGCGGGCGCCATCCGCAATCTTGACCCCGCCGTGACCGCCACGCGCCGCCCCGAGATCGTCTTTTACGATATCAACTATATGAGCGACGCGCCCGTCGCCTCCCAGCAGGAGGCGGTCGAAAAACTCAAGGCGTGGGGATTTCAGACCTTTCCCTTCCTCAAGGTGTGCTCCACCTATGACGAGGTGCGCGCCGCCGTGGACGAGATCGAGGTGGAGCGCAAAAAGCTGGATGTGCTCACCGACGGCGCCGTCATCAAGACGGACGCGGAGGACGTGCGCAGGCAGATGGGCTATACCGACAAGTTTCCCCGCTGGGCGATCGCCTACAAATTCGAGGCGGAGGAGGCGGAGTCCACCGTGGAGGAGGTCGTCTGGCAGGTGGGCAGAACGGGCAAGCTTACGCCCCTCGCCCTCATCTCGCCCGTGGAACTGGCGGGCGCCACGGTGCGCCGCGCCACGCTCAACAACTACGGCGACCTCACGCGCAAGGACGTGAAGGTGGGCTCGCGCGTGCTCGTGCGTCGCTCCAACGAGGTCATTCCGGAAATTCTGGGCGCCGTATCGCATGCCGAGGGAAGCGTGCCCGTGCAAAAGCCCGCGGTGTGTCCCGCGTGCGGCGCTCCCACCCTGGAAGTGGGCGCCAATCTGTTCTGCTCCAACCGCAACTGCCCGCCCCGCGTCGTGCAAAAGCTCACGCACTACTGCTCCAAGAACGCGGCGGACGTGGAGGGTCTGTCGGAGGCGACGCTCACCGTGCTCTACGAAAAGCGGAACGTGCGCAACTTTTCCGACCTCTACGCGCTCACGCCCGAGAGTTTTGCGGGGCTGGAGGGCTTCCGCGAGAAGAAAATAGACAACCTGCTCTCGGCGATCGACGTCAGCCGCCGTCTGCCCCTCGAGCGCTTTTTGTACGCCATCGGCATCGAAGGCATCGGGCGGGTCGCAGCGCGCGATCTTGCGGCGTTCGGCTCCGTCGAGGCAGTCGCCGCCCTCACCTTTGAGCAGCTCGTCGCGCTCGAAAACATCGGCGACGTGACGGCAAATTCCATCCTCAACTACTTTGCGGACGAGGAAAACCGCGCAGAGCTTGCACGGCTGAAGGCGGCGGGCGTGCAGCCGACCTACGCGCAGCGCGCGCAGGAGGGCGCGTTCGCGGGCGAGAACGTGGTGCTCACGGGCGGGCTCGCCTCCATGTCCCGTCCCGAGGCGCAAAAGCGCATCGAGGCGCTGGGCGGCACGGCGCAGTCCTCCGTCACGCGCAAGACCACGCTGGTGGTGGCGGGCACGGACGCAGGGAGCAAATTGCAGAAGGCGCTCTCGCTGGGCATCCGCGTCATCGACGAGGCGCAGTTCCTCGCCATGCTGGGCGAAAAATAAGGGTGGAATAAAGGGCGCTGTGAGAAGGGTGTGCACGGCGCCTTTTTTATGAGACGGACGGGGCGTTTTCAAAAAAATATTTGACACCCCGCATATCTTATGCTATAATGGGTGACGTACGAAAGGGTGGGCGTCCGGACGAGCTCTCGCGCCCGCCGCAGAAAATCAAAAACAAAATAAGGAGTGACAGAAAGCAATGGAAACGGTAAACAAGGTCATCTTTGTCGTCTATGACGGTCTGGGAGATCGCCCCATCAAGGAATTCGGCTACAAGACCCCCCTCGAGGCGGCCAACACCCCCAATTTCGACGCGATCGCAAAGAAGTCATTGTGCGGCCTGTCCAACGCATTGGGCAGGGGAGTGCGCCCGGGGAGCGACGTTTCGCACCTTGCCATCTTCGGCTATCCCATGGACAAGTACTACACCGGCAGAGGCCCCATTGAGGTCGCCGGGCTGGGCATCAAGCTGCAGCAGGGGGACGTGGCGTTCCGCGGCAACTTCGGCACGGTGGATGCGGACTGGAACATCATCGACCGCCGTGCGGGCAGGATCCGCGTGGTCGACGAGTTCGCGGCGGCGCTCGACGGCATGGAGATCGACGGCATCAAGATCATCGTCAAGCCGGGCACGGCGCACCGCGCGGGGGTGGTATTCCGCGGTCCCGGGCTCTCCGCCAATATTTCGGATGCAGACCCGCATGAAGAGGGCAAGCCCGTTCTCGAGGTCAAACCCAAGGACGATACGAAGGAGGCGGCGTTCACCGCGCAGCTCCTCAATAAGTTCATGCGCCGCGCCTATGAGGTGCTCGACAAGCTCGAAGCCAACGCAAAGCGCCGCGCGGACGGCCAGCTTGCGGCAAACTTCCTGCTGCTGCGCGGGGCGGGCATGTATCCTACGATGCCCACCTTCGAAGAAAAGTACGGGCTGAAGGCGGCGTGCATCGCGGGCGGCGGCCTGTACAAGGGCATCGGCGCCTTCCTGGGCATGGATCTCATCCACGTTGAGGGCGCTACGGCGCTGCCCGACAGCAACGTGCGCAACAAGTTCGTTGCGGCAAAGAAGGCGCTGGAGAAGTACGACTTTGTGTTCACGCACGTCAAGGCGACGGACTCCCTTGCCGAGGATGGCAATTTTGAGGGCAAGAAACAGTTTATCGAGAAGTGCGACGCCGCGATGGCGGAGTTCCTCGATCTGCCCGACGACGTCCTTCTCGTCGTCACCGCCGACCACTCCACGGCATGCGAACTGCACGCGCACACCGCCGATCCCGTGCCGATCCTCTTCTGCTCGCCCCATGTGCGCATCGACGACGTGCAGGAATTTGGCGAGCGCGCGTTCGTCCGGGGCGGACTGGGCAGGATGGAGGGTAAGGATGTCATGCCCACCGTGCTCAACGTCATGGGCAGGCTGCACCTCATCGGCGCGTAACGCCCGGATATTGCAATACCGATAGGACCGAAGCCTCATTTTGTTCTGCAAAATGAGGCTTAAACGGTTATAGGGGTCAAGGAGGGCCATATGGTCAGGATCACCTCCCTTTGCGACAACGTCAATAACAGCAAAAGACTCTGGTCCATGGAGGGAAACTGCGTACTCGTGGAAGCAGACGGGCTGCGCATCGTCTACGACGTCGGGCGCGACGCCGCCATCTTCACGCACAATCTCGGTGCGCTCGGTCTTACGCCTGCGCAGCTCGACTATGTGGTGCTCTCGCACGGGCACCACGGGCACGTCGGCGCGATGCGTTCGGAGATTGCGTTCACGTCTGCAAAAATTTTGTACGGTACGGGCTTCGAAGTACCCAAATTCAAGTACAGGCAGGGCGTCTGTTCGCCCGTTCACAACGAGGACCTGCTCCGGACAAACGAAGTCTTGCGCAGCAATGGCGAGCGGGTGAGCGATCATCTCGTGCTGCCCGGCGGGAAGGTGTACGTCTACAAGGCCGTCTCCTGCGACCCCGCCATGCGCTCGGAGCGCTTTGTGCTCGGGCAGGGCGCGGGGTATGCCGCGGACGCCTTTGCGGAGGAGCTCAATCTGTGCGTCGTCACCGGACAGGGGCTCATCGTGCTCTCCGGCTGCGCACACAGGGGAGTGGAGCCCATCGTGGCAAGGGCAATAGAGCTTACGGGCTGTTCGCGCGTGCGGG
>CAJFNH010000067.1 GCA_904394195.1 Candidatus Gallimonas caecicola | reverse complement strand
CCACGATGCGCGCGCATACGCTGTACAATCCGCCGCCGCTGAAGGAATATATGAGGACGGCGAACGCACGCACGCGGGTGTATGCGCAGATCGAGACGGTGGCGGGCGTGGAGCATATCGACGAGATCCTGGAAGAGGAAGGGGTCGCGGGATTTTTTATGGGGCCGAACGACCTTTCCGATGCCTATGGCTGCTTGGGTGAGAAGGCGGCGCCGCAGATTCTGGAAGCGATCGGAAAGGCAACGGAAAGTGCAAGGCGGCACAAAAAGACGAGCGGGATCATCACGGAGAACGCGGCGTATCTTCAGCGTGCGCGGGAGGCGGGGATGACCATGTTCAGCTGCGGAAGCGAGCTCTCCCTGCTCGCCGCCGGCCTGCGCAACACCGTCGCCCATATCAAAGAATAAGCAAAATGCCCCGGAGCCGATAAGGCCTCCGGGGCATTGCCATATGGTTTTATTTTCCGATGACGGAGAAGCGCTTTTGAATGTTGTTCGCGTTTTCCACCTCGTCGATCATGGCGATGGCATAGTCCGCATAGCTGATGCGGCTGACGCCCTTGTCGTTGACAAAATATTCTTCGCCGCCGACAAGATATTCGCCCGTGCGCTCGCCGTCCGCCACAAAGTCGCCGGCGGGGGAGAGGTATGTCCACAGCACGTCGCTGCGCGTACGCAGCTGCGCGAGCGCTTCGCCCATGTTGTCCGCCAGCGGCTTGAACACATCGGGAAAGCTCTCCAGGTCTTTGACCTGCACGGTGTGCTCGGCGTTGACGTACAGGCTGCCCGCGCCGCCTACCACCAGAAGCCGCACCTTGGTGCCGCTCAAAATGTCGCAAAGGTGCTTGAGGGATGTCTTGTGCAGGGGGAGCGTGTCGGGCGTCCATGCGCCGAACGCGTCGATGACGGCGTCAAAGCCCGCAAGGTCTTCACGCGTCAGGTCAAACAGGTCCTTGACCACTTTCTTTGCCGCGGGGTCGACCGCGTCGCTCTCCTTGCGCACGAAACCCGTCACTTCATAGCCGCGCGAGAGGGCCTCCTGAACGAGCAGTCTGCCTTCCTTGCCGGCCGCACATACGATCGCTACCTTTTTCATAAAACTACCTCCGAAAAATGTTTTATAGTTGTAACCATTCCGATTACAACTATAATATATCACGGATTTGTTGTAATGTCAAGCGTTACAACAAGTTTTTTTCAGATTTTCCAAAAAAATTTTCCGCTCCCCTCATGCGGAGGGGAGCGGAAGCGCATTTATCGAAGCGCGGCAAGTTCATCGGCAAGATTTTTCAGAGTGGTGCCGCGCAGCTCGTTCTCCATCGCGGCCTGCGCGCGGGCAAGGCGGCCGTCCAGAAGAGCGTGCACGTTTTTACCGACGGGGCAATCGGGATTGGGATGTTCGTGGAAGTGGAACAGATCGCCGTCCACGATGTCCACCGCGCGGTAGACATCGTAGAGCGTGATCTCTTCCAGAGGCTTTGCGATGCGGGCGCCGCCGCTGCCGGCTTTCACTTCTATCATGCCGGCAGCCTTCAGGCTCTGCAGAGTGCGGCGGATGATCACGGGGTTGACGTTCACGCTGGCGGCAAGAAATTCGGAGGTCGTCTTATCCGTCTTTTCAAATGTGTGTATCGCCAGCAGCGTGTGCACGGCGATGGTAAAGCGGGAGGGAATCTTCATAACGGAATAAGTATAGTCCTTTTTTATTGTAATGTCAATCATTACAACTAATATATTATAAAAAAACGCCCCGGCAAGGAGCGTTTTTTATAATACTTAATAATATTGTTACATTCTGCTTACGTAGTCGTACAATTTGCCCAGCAGTTCGGGGGAGATGTGGTTGCGGAACTTGCCCAGGTAAATGAACACCTTATGGAAGAATTCGCGGTTGTCGCCGCCGATCGAATAGGCGGGCAGGTAGCTGAGGTCGCCGTGGCGGTTTGCGATGAACAGGTCGCCGAATTCGTTGCGTTCCTGCGGGGTGAGCATATTGACAAAGGCGTCGTAGGTGTAAGGGGTAGGATCGTATACTGCCTTGGGCGCCGCGCTGCGGCCGTATGCGGGGGCGGGCGCCTGATATGCGGGCGCGGGCGAGTATGCGGGCTGCGGCGCAGGGGAATACTGATAGGAAGTTGCAACAGGCTGCGCGGCGGGAGCTGCGTCGGGCGCGATGCCGCGGGCAAGCGCCGCCATGCTGCGTTCAAATTCGCTCATGGGCGTCTCTTCTGTGGACGCCGCGGCGGGCGCGGGAGCGGGCTTGGGCTCCTCGACGGGAGCAGGCTCGGGCGCCGGCGCGGGGGCGGGTTGCTGTGCGGGCGTCATGGGCGCCGCAAAGAAGGGTACGGCATAGATGGGCGTGCCGGGCTGCGGCGCGGGTGCGGGCTGCTGGACGATGACCGTCGTTCCGGGGGCCGCGCTGACCGTCGGCTGGGCGGCTGCGGCAGCGGCTGCCGCGGGTGCGGGCTCCGCCTTGTCTGCCGCGGGCTCCGCCGCAGAGACTGCCGCGACGGGTGCGGGACGGGTCTCGGCCGCAGGGGCGGGAAGGGCTGCCGGCTCGCCGATGGCGGCGCTCTCCGCCTCCGCTTCCCTGGCGCGCGCCTTGGAAGCCTGTGCGATGGCAACGATGAGCGAGAGCAGGAACGCCGCCAGCGAAGCCGCTGCCGCAAGGATGACGGGCAGCAGGTTGGCGCTGCCGAAGATGACGTCCGCGCCCTTGTCAAGGATCTGCGCGACGACCGCGAGCACGACGGCAATAAAGAGGATGCCGAAGCGTACGGCGTCGAACACATATGCCTTTTTGGCGCTCATGCGCACGGCGGAAATGATAAAGTTGAGGATGACGACGACAAGTGTGATGAATGCTGTCAGGTTGACGAACAGGTTGTCCGCAATATGGGTGTACCAGACGTCCGCCGCCGACGTTGCCGAGCCGGGGTAGGTGAGCCCGAACATGGTCGCGGCAAGAAGCAGGAAGGAGAGCGTGTTGACGAGCGCAAGTCCCTTGCGGCGCGCGAACGCCGTCACGATGAGGGCGATGAGCATGACGCCCGCGGGGATGCCCACGGTGACGTCCACCATCGACGCAGCGAATTCACCGCGCGCGGCGGAGATCAGGTAGTACGAGAGCAGAAAGTATCCCGCATAGGCAAGGAACACAAGGACCGACGACGTCATCGCGCAGCCCTTTGCCGCCTTTCTCGAGCAGAAAGAGACGATCATCAGGACGAGCGACAACACAACGGCAACGCACAGCAGGATGAGCAGTAAGAACTCAAGGACATTGGCGGTATATCCCTGGCTGAACATGTCGGAAAAGAAGGCGCCGAAGCCCCGCGCAAAGATCGTTGCGATGTAGGCGTACACATAGCCGAACAGCGAATCGGCAAGGGGGACGTTCTCCGCCTCAAACGTGGGCAGATTCCCGTTGAAATTTCCCAGAAAAATGCCCGAGAAGGCATACAAGAGACCGATGAACAGACCGCCCATGCCGCAGAGGAACGCGATGACGGCAAGCACCCGGTATCCGCCCGCCGCAGGCTTTTTTTCTTCGGGGGCATCCATGCCCGCGTTTGCCTGTTCTTCCACGATCACTTGTTGAAACTGGCTCATAGTTGTCACTCCATAAGTATTTTTGCGGGATCGTCCCGGCTGATTCCGTTTCATTATAACATGGCGCGGCGCGGGTGTCAATGCTCTAGCGGGAAAAAACGTAAATTTGTATAGATTCCGTGCGTCGCTTGCGGACATGGGTGGCACTGAAGGGGCGGCTGCGTGAAATTTTGCCGAAATCCGGACATGGGTGCCCCTGAATTTGCAAAAACTCTTGATATTCGCGCGGAAAAATGATATAATCTGGACGATATGGCAAAAAACAGGGGGGCGATCATGGGAAGTTCCATGGCACAGCTCAGGAAGATCCTGAAGGACGTGTGCGATAAAACGGGGGTATGTGTCCGTCTTGCGCCTGCGGGCGAGGGGGAAACGTCCCTTTCTCTCGAATTCTGCGGCGAGCGCTGCGAGGGGAGCATTGCGGGCACGGACGGCGGCGCGCAGCGCGCGGCGCGTCTGGTGGAATATCTTGTAGCCAACGCCGATGCGCGCACCCTTCTGCCCGACAGGGATGAGCACCTCAAGGAGATCCTGCTCGGCGAGGGCGGGGAATGGTATGCGTTCCGCTTTGTCACAAAGTATGCCCTGCGCGACGGCGCCTGCTTCGCCGTGGACATCGTGCCCGATAAGCGGCTTGCGGAATGCTTCGAACTGGTGAAGAGCTGCATTGCGGAATCGCGCGATCTTGCCGTCACCATGGACCGTACCCGCATCGCGGTGGTGCGTTTTCCGGACGGCGAACAGAGCGCCAGCGAATTCGGACAGTTCGTCTGGCAGTCTCTCTACGAGGAGCTGGGCGTGCATGCCAGCATCGGCATCGGATGCGAGGTCGTCTCCTTTTCCGAGATCGCCCATTCCTATTCCCAGGCGGTCACGGCGGTGCGCGTGAGCGAAATGTTCCACGACGCGGGGGAAGTACACTCCTATCGCGAGTATCTGCTCGTCAGAATGCTTGAGGACGTGCCGAAAAGCCGCCTGGAGGAGTATGTGGCGCAATTCCGCATCGGCGGCATGGACGAAGTGTTTGCCGATGAGGAGATGTATGAGACTGCCGAAGCCTTCCTGGAGAGCAGCCTCAACGTTTCCGAAACCAGCCGCAACCTGTATATGCACCGCAATACGCTCATGTACCGCCTCGACAAGATCGAGCGCATCACGGGGCTGAATATCCGCAAGTTCTCGGATGCGGTCACCTTCCGCATCCTGTCCGTATTGCACCGCCTGCTCGGGCGGAAGAAGGAGGAACCGTCGTCATGACCGAAGAACAACAATTTCCGCAACAAAAAGAGACCGCGTCGCAGGGCGCGGTCTGCGCATCTTCACAGGAGGTGCCGCCCCGCAGGAAAAAGAGGCTGCGCGCCCTTCTTGCCGTACTGCTCGCCCTTGTGGTCGCGGCTGTCGGTTTCACTGCAGGGTGGCTGGGGAACGAGTATTCCTCCGATCCCCGCCTGCGCGAGCTGGAATGGATGCTCGGTCTTCTGGAGGACGAGCATTACAAGGATGTGGACATGGACGCCGTGTACGAGGAGATCTACGATGCCGTCATGCCCGATATTTTTTCCACCTATTATACGCCCGAGGAATATGCGCAGCGCGTTGCCGAGAGCCAGGGCCATAACGAGGGCGTGGGCATTTCGCTGATCACGGACGGCGGCAGCGTGCGCGTCTATTCGGTGGTGGAAAATTCTCCGGCGCAGGCGGCGGGGCTTGCGGCGGGCATGTATGTGCTCGGCTATTCCACGGTCGGGGGCGAGGTGCTCCCGGCGCAAAGTTCTTCGCAAGTCACCGAGTTCATTCGCGCGCAGGATGGGGAGTTCGTGCTGTATGCGTCCTATGACGGTTCCGCTGCCGCCGACGCTTCAACGGCATACACCCTTGCGCGCGCTTCCTATTCCGCTGCCTACGTCGTCTACCGCGACAGTGAAACGTCCTATGCCTTCCGCGGCGCAAACGCCGAACTGACCCGGACGGACGAGCGGCTTTCCGGTCTGGATGAGGATACGGCGTATATCCGTCTCGATTCCTTCGACGGAAACTGTTCGGACGAGTTCGCCGCCTGCCTGAACGTGATGAAAGAGCGCGGCAGGAGCCATCTCATCCTCGATCTGCGCGGCAACGGGGGCGGGTATTTGAGTGACCTGCAGTCCATCGCTTCCCACCTTCTGAAAAATGCCGAGGGCAGCAACCCGCTCGTTGCCTACGCGCAGTACCGCGACGGCACCCGCCGCGATTATTATGCCACGGGCAACGACTATGACGATTACTTTACGCAGGCTTCAAAGATCTATGTGCTTGCCGATGAAAATTCTGCTTCCGCTTCCGAATGTCTCATCGGCGCGCTCCTCGATTACGGATCCATAGAGCCCGAAAACATTTACCTGCGCAAGGACGAAGGCGCGGAGCACTATGCCACTTACGGCAAGGGGGTCATGCAGTCCACCTTCGTTTCGGCAAGCGGCGGCGCCTTCCAGCTCACCGTGGCGCGCATCTACTGGCCGAAGGGCAACTGCATCCATGAGCGCGGCATCACAGACGAGGACTGCGCAGTCGGCATCGTATCCCCCGCCATCTACGGCGCGGAGGACAGCTTTTTGCAGCAGGCGATTGCGGCGATCTGCTCCTAACGCAGCGCGCCGCCCTTGAGAAATTCTTCCAGAATGTTTACGGCAGGGCCGTCCTCTTGCGGAGGGCGGTCTTTCTTTTCTTCAGACGTATCGGAAGTTTTTGCCTCTTCCTGCGTATTTTGTGTGGGATCTTGCGCGGACGCATTTCCCGTCAGCGACAGGATGAGGGCGCGGTTTTCACGCCAGAAAGCGAGCACGTTTTTCAGGGCGGTGTCCAGGTCGCCGTCCTGCCGCAGCGCCATGAGCGCAAGGACCAGAAGAATGGTTTCCATAATTTCATCGTATGCCGGTCGGAGGACGGACGTTCCCGCGGGCTGCGGCATACGATAGAGGGTGGAGGTGACTATGAAGGATTTCGCAAGTTATACGGGCAGCGGCAGCGTGCCGGAGGATCTTTTGCGCGATGTGCAGGCGGCGGCGCAGCAATATGACGGGAAGAATGAGGCGGAACTCATCCGCACCATCTACGCGCGTGCTGCCGAAGGCAAGCGCGCAGGCACGCTCACCAATGAACAGATCGATGCGTTTTGCGCGCAGTTCGCGCCCATGCTGGACGGCGTCAAGCGCAGAAAACTCATGAAGCTGGCGGAGGAGCTCAAACGGATGTGACGCCGGAAAGCTGTGTGAGCGCGCGCAGGAGCGCCTCGCACTCCTGCACTCCGTGTGCGGCGGAAAAGGAGGCGCGCACCAGTCCGTCCGGGAAGGTGCCCAGCGCTCTGTGCGCAAGGGGCGCGCAATGCAGTCCGCCGCGCACGGCAATGCGGAAACGGTCGGACAGAAGCTGTGCGAGCTGTTCG
>CAJFNH010000066.1 GCA_904394195.1 Candidatus Gallimonas caecicola | reverse complement strand
AAGTTATATCGTCACACTATGCGACTTTTTCGGCGTGACCGCCGACTATCTTTTGAGACGCTCCGATACATAGAGCGCCGACGTTCGCAATATTCCAAACGGTAACAACATAAAACAAGCCCCCCGCGCGGAATACGCAGGGGGCGCTGTAATATCGTTCAAAATCCTTTGTCCTCGCCGTACTCGGCGGGCGGCGCACAGACCTGTCCGATACGCGCAAGCAGCGCCTCCTTTCCCGCGCCCGTTGCTCCGGAGGTCGCGATCACGTTGCCCGCGCCCAGCCCGAAGGCATTGGCAACGGCGCGCGTGCGCTCCTTGACCTTCATACGGGAGAGCTTGTCGCTCTTGGTGGCGATCACCGTGAACGGCAGGGCGTGATAGACCATGAACTGAACCATCTGCATGTCGTCCGCCGAAGGGTCGCGGCGGATATCGAGCAGCAAAAAGACGTGCGCGACGTCCTGTTTTCTTTCAAAGAACGCCTCGAGCGTCCTTGCCCACTTCGCCTGTTCCGCCTTGGAGACGGCGGCATAGCCGTATCCGGGAAGATCGGCAAGCCAAAATTCGCCGAAGTCAAAGTAATTGACAAGGCGCGTCCTGCCGGGAGAGGCGCTCGTCTTGGCAAGGTTTTTCTGCCCCGCGAGCATGTTGATGAGCGTGGACTTGCCCGCATTGGACCTGCCGCACACGGCGATCATGGGCTTTTGCGGGCGGAGGAACTGTTCCGCCCGCGCCGCGCTCGTCAGAAATTTTGCATTTTTAACTTGCATAATGCAGCCCCGTGACTGCGGTGCGGAACACCTGGTCGATGTCGCTCACGCAGATGAAATTGAGGTTTTTGCGCACGTTTTCGGGGATCTCCTCAACGTCCTTCCTGTTCTCTTCGGGAATGATGACGTCGCGGATGCCGATGCGGCTGGCGGCGAGCGCCTTTTCCTTGAGCCCGCCGATGGGCAACACCTTGCCGCGCAGCGTGATCTCGCCCGTCATGGCAACGTCGCGGCGCACGGGCTGCCCCGTGAACGCCGAAAGGATCGCCGTCGCCATCGTGATGCCGGCGGAGGGCCCGTCCTTGGGCGTGGCGCCCTCCGGCACATGGATATGGATATCCTTATGCTCGAACGCCTCGTCAGAAATGCCGTACTTTTCGGCATGGGCGCGGATATAGCTGATTGCCGCGCGTGCCGATTCTTTCATGACGTCCCCGAGTTTTCCGGTCAGAAGGATGTCTCCCTTGCCCTGCATGGCGGACACTTCGATGGTGAGCGGCATGCCGCCGACCGCCGTCCAGGCAAGCCCCGTTGCGGCGCCCACTTCGTCCTCGTCGCGCATCTCGTCCTCATGCAGGAAGCGCTTGGCGCCCAGGAATTTTTCCAGATTGGTCTTGGTGACGCTGATCTTTTCCTCCTCCCCTTTGGCGATGCGCACCGCCGCCTTGCGACACACCGTGCCGATGGTGCGCTCCAGCGAGCGGACGCCCGCCTCCATCGTGTAGCCGTCGATGATTGCCGCGAGCGCGCCGTCCGTAAAGCGCAGCTGTTCTTCTTTCAGGCCGTTTTCCCTGCGCTTTTTGGGCACGAGGTAGCGTTTGGCGATCTCCTGCTTTTCGTCGGGCGTGTAGCCGGAGAGTTCGATGATCTCCATTCTGTCGCGCAGGGGCGCGGGGATGGTATCGAGCGTGTTTGCCGTGGCGATGAACATGACCTTGGACAGATCGTAGGGCACTTCCAGATACCTGTCGCGGAAGGTGGCGTTCTGTTCGGGGTCGAGCACTTCCAGAAGGGCGCTCGCGGGATCGCCGCGCATATCCGAGGAGATCTTGTCCACCTCGTCCAGAAGGAACACGGGGTTGACGGAGCCTGCGTTCTTCATTTCAAAGATGATGCGCCCGGGCATGGCGCCGATATAGGTGCGCCTGTGGCCGCGGATCTCCGCTTCGTCCTTCACGCCGCCCAGGCTCATGCGCACGAATTTTCTGCCGAGCGCCCGCGCGATGGACATGGCGACGCTCGTCTTGCCCACGCCCGGCGGGCCCACAAGGCAGAGGATGGGCGCTTTGAGCTCGCCCGTCAGTTTGAGCACGGCAAGATATTCGACCACGCGCTCCTTGATCTTTTCCAGCCTGTAGTGGTCGGCATTGAGCACCTTTTCCACGTCGGAGAGCTTTTCGGTGTCCTGCGTCTGCTCCCGCCACGGAAGATCGATGATCCAGTCCGCATAGTTGCGCAGAACGGTGTATTCGGGGGAGGAAGGCGGCATCTTGTCCATGCGCCGCAGTTCGGCAAGCGCCTTTTCCTCCACCGCCTCGGGCAGGCCCTTGGAAAGGATCTTTTCGCGCAGGCGCTCGTTCTCCTCTACGTCGTCGCCCAGCTCGGCATGGATCGCCTTGATCTGTTCGCGCAGAAAGTACTCCTTCTGCGATTTTTCAATGTTGCGGCGCACGTCCTGCGCGATCTTTCGCTCGAGCTTTTCGATCTCCACCTCGGTATTCAGGCATTGCTCGAACAGGCGCAGCCTGCGCACCAGGACGACTTCCTCCAGAAGATCCTGCTTGACATTGTCGCGCAGGCGCAGGTTGTGCGCGCAGATATTGACGTAGACGTCGGGATCGGAAACGCCCGTGAGTGCCGCATCCAGTTCCTTCGCCGCCTTGCCCTCGCCCCCCGCGATCTCTCTGACGAGTTCTTTTGCCGTGCGGAAATACGCCTCCTCCAGCGTGGGATCGCCGTGGATGGTCTGAAGCTCCTCCGTGACGGCATAAATATAGCCGTTCTCCAGGCGGAAGCCGCGGGCGGCGGCGCGATATACGCCCGCCACCAGCACGCGTACCCGCTCGCCCGGCAGCCGCGTGGTCTGACGGATGACGCAAACCGTGCCCACCTTACAAAGATCATCCCCTTCCGGAAATTCCTTTTCGGGATCGGTCTGCTTTGTCACAAAGACGTATTTATCGTTGTAATCGGCGCGCTCGACGGCGGCGAGCGAAACGCCGCGCCCCACGTCGAACGCCACCGTCGTATCGGGAAACACGACCTGCGTCCGCATGGGAATGACGGACAATATTTTGACTCTGTTCGTATCCATGCCGTTACCTCTTGTATAGAAACATTCCGATATGTTTATCACACGCGGGGAGCCTTTTCAATCGCACAAATGCAAATTTCGCACGATTTTCACCCAATCTTTTTGCCAAAAGAGTTGTTATGCGCAATGACCCCCGCAGCATGCGGGGGTCATTGTACGGGCGGTCAGTCCACTTTCTCGAAGTCCTCTTTGCCTACGCCGCACAGCGGGCAGGTGAAGTCCTCGGGAACGTCCTCCCACCTGGTGCCGGGCGCGATGCCGTTGTCGGGATCGCCCGCCGCCTCGTCGTACTCATAGCCGCAAACCGAGCACACATACTTTGCCATAACAAAACACCTCCGAATTTGCCCCCAGGGGCCTTATTTTTATTCCGCTTTCACGTCCGCCGCGATCGCAGCGCCCAGTTCGCGCAGCGCCTGCGCGCTGTCCGCGCCGACGGCGGAGAGCACCGTCGTCTTTTCGCCGATACGGCGCATATTCTTCATGGAGGAGAGCACCCCGTCCATGAGCGCGCCCGCCTGGGGCGCCCACGAGCCGTTCTCAACCACCGCATAGGCGCGGTTCTGGAAGGCGTGCGCCTTCAGGTCGTTCAAAAAGTTTTCCATGCTCACAAAGATGCCGTTGTTGTAAGTTGTGGACGCGAACACGACGTGCGAGGCGCGGAACGCTTCGGCAAGCAGTTCGCTCGTATGGGTGACGGAGACATCGTACACCTTCACGCGCACGCCCCGCGCGGCGACGGCGGAAGCAACGATCTCCGCGGCGTTCTGCGTATGTCCGTAGACGGACGCGTAGAACACGGCGACGCTGCGCTCCTCCGGCTCGTAGGCGCTCCAGGTAAGATACTTCTGCAGATATTTGCCGAAGTCCTCCCGCCAGACGGGTCCGTGCAGCGGGCAGACGAGCGAGATATTCAGTCCCGCCGCCTTCTTCAGGACGCTCTGCACCTGCGCCCCATACTTTCCGACGATATTGAAGTAATACCGCCTCGCGTCGTCCAGATATTCGCGCTCAAAGCCGGCCCAGTCGGCAAACACGTTGCCCGACAGGGCGCCGAAGGTACCGAACGCGTCCGCCGAAAAGAGGATGCCGTCCTCGGGCACATAGGTGAAGATGACCTCCGGCCAGTGCACCATGGGCGCGGCGACAAAGGTGAGCGTGCGCCTGCCCACGGACAGAGTATCCCCTTCCTTGACGATGCGCGTCTTTCCCGCAAAGCCGAAGTAGTTTTTGAGCATCTGCGCCGCCTTGAGCGAGGTGACGACGGTCACGTCCGGGTAGCGCTCGACAAGGCGCGCGAACGTTGCCGAATGGTCGGGCTCCATGTGCTGCACGATGACATAATCAAGCGTATCCGAGCCCAGCGCAAAGGTAAGATTTTCAAAGAACAGATCGCTCACGGCGTTGTCCACCGTGTCGAGCAGGACATTCTTTTCGTCCTTTAACAGATAGGAATTGTAGGAAACGCCGCGCGGAACGGGATAGGCGCTCTCAAACAATGCAATGCGCCTGTCGTTCCCGCCCAGATAAAACAGCCCGGCGGCGATCTCTTGACAGTTTTGCATGACTTTCTCCGTGTTCGTTTTTCGGAGAACAGTATAGCACATCCGTGCAAAAAAAGCAAGTCAAACGCACATGCTTTCATGCGGCGATCACGGCAGGCTTTCCACAAACCGTCGCTTTGCCCCTTCCCAATAGCCGCGCCAGACGGAAACATCCCCAAACGAGATCTGATACAGGCGGAACAGCACGGGGAAATTTTTCGGCCGCCAGAACTCTTCGTAGGTATAACAGTACTTCATGCCCAGTTTCTGCATCACCCGCCCGCTTGCGGGATTGTTCACGTCATGCGTTGCCGTCACGAACAAAAGGCCCTCTTTCCGGGCATGGCCGAGCAGCGCAGCGCACGCTTCGGCGGCCAGTCCCCGCCCCCGGTAACCGGGCAACAGGGCATACCCCAGGTCGTAAGGCGGTCTCCCGTCCAGATGCACATATCCGACGGGCCGGTCGCCGATGCAAACGGCAAGCGCAAACCCCGCACTCTTGCCCGAAGCGGCATAGCGCTCCTCATAGACGCGCTCGGCCTCCGTCCTCGTCCGGACGGGAAACCATGGCAGAAACGTATTTGTGTTCTCATCGGAATAGATCGCAAAGATCGCGTCCGTATCTTTGCGCGTAAACGGCCTGATCTGCAGGCGCGGCGTCTGAAGAACGATGTTCACAGAAGGCAGCGCACACCGCGCGTGATAAATTCGCCCATCTCGTCGGCAAACTGTTCGACGGGCGGGCGCACCTCCTGCCGCAGGCGTTCTTTCAGACAGGCGATGCACCCTGACGAAACAAAGCGGTAAAAATCGCTCAACTTTGCAGGAGGAACATTTCCGAAAAACTTTTTATAACATTCGGTGCAGAGCCGCCCGCCCAATTCGATAAACCGCATGGCGCCCTGCGCATTGTCGGAGGAGAGAATAAGCTGGCAGAGCGGCTCATTCTCCTCCAGTAGCGCAAACACCGTACGGCACACTCTGCGCGCCGACTGAATGTTCTCCTGATACTCGAGCGCACTGCGCAGCGTCGCGGCAAATTCCTCCAGAAACTGCCCTTCCAGTTTTTCATTAAAATCGTACACATCCTGATAGTGCGCGTAAAAAGTCCCCCGCCCCACGCCCGCGCGCGAACACAGTTCGCTCACCGTGATCCTGCGCAGCGGTTTTTCGCGCCGAAGCTCCAGAAACGCCTCGATCAGCATCTTTTTGGTCATCCGCACCCTGAGATCTCCGCCTTCAATCTTCATGATGTTGTCTCCTTCCAAACGATTTCACACACACTGTACGATAAAATACAGCCGTACATAAATTGACCGAACAACCGCTCCCCTTTTCATGGTACAATAACAGTGAAAAGAGATCCCGTTCCGCAATTATTATACTACAGTCGGAAGAAATTTGCAAGAGGAGGACAAGACGATGAAAAAACTATGGATGATCACGGGAGCAGCGGGACACCTGGGCAGTGCGCTGTGCACCGCCCTGCGCGAACGCGGCGAGCCGGTGCGCGCCCTTGTCATGCGCGGCGAGGACACGGGTTTTGTGCGCCGCACGGGTGCGCAGATCTTTTTCGGCGATGTGACGAAGCCCGAAACGCTCACGGCTTTTTTTGACGTTCCGGAAGGTACACATACCATCGTCGTACACTGCGCGGGCGTTGTGGACATTGCAAGCCGCGAAAACCCCGCCGTGGACGCCGTCAACGTGGAGGGCACGCGCAACGTGATGCGCCTGTGCCTGGAAAAGCATGTGGACAGGGTCGTGTATGTCTGCTCCGTCCATGCCATGCCCGATCTGCCCCACGGGCGCGTCAAACGCGAGATCTGCGCCTACGATCCCGCCCCGCTGGACGGCGCCTATGCGCGCAGCAAGGCGAAGGCGGCGGCGCTGGTCGCGGACATGGTGCAGAGGCAGGGCCTGCCCGCCGTCACCGTGCTGCCCTCCGGCATCATCGGGCCGTACTGCGGCAGAGGCAACCATCTGGTGCAGCTCGTCAAGGACTACTGCCGCGGCAAACTGCCCGCCTTAGTGAAGGGCGGCTATGACTTTGTGGACGTGCGCGACGTGGCAAGCGGCATCCTTGCCGCCGCCGAACGGGGAACGGTGGGTGAGAGTTATTTGCTGACGGGCAATTACCACACGCTGAAAGAGACGATCGGCATGCTTTCGCAGATCACGGGCAGGCGCAAGGTGGGCACCGTTCCCATGTGGATGGCGCGCCTTGCCGCCCCCCTTGCACAGAAACTCGCACAGCGCAGGCACAAAAAGCCGCTGTTCACCCCCTACGCCCTGCGCGTGGTGCTTGAAAACGGGCGCTTTTCCCACGACAAGGCGACCGCCGCGTTCGGCTATGCGCCCCGCGAACTGTACGAGACGCTCACGGACACCGTGGAATGGCTGGAGGAGGCGGGAGAGATCCCCAA
>CAJFNH010000065.1 GCA_904394195.1 Candidatus Gallimonas caecicola | reverse complement strand
GGTGGGTTATCTCGAGGGCGTCTATGTCGAGCCCGATTTTGACTACATCATCATTAAGACAACAGAAGAGCGTATTGCCCTCTGCAACGGGAGTCTTTATGAAGCAACGCGGTTTGCTTGGAGCCTGAACGTCGAACGCGCCCGGCAATACCCCTATGTATTCAGCGTTGTCAATAAGATCGTACGCGCAGTTTATAAAGTTCACAGCTGGAAATTGGTCACAAGCGGCGAACTTGCAGGCAGATATGAGTTTTTCGGAGAGGAAGCTGCACCCGAAATCTCCAAGCAATTCGTCGGAAAAATGATTCCGTATTATTATCGGAAACCAGGAAACGCCTCCCCTACTCAATATAAACGAGGCAGCTGACGCTTCTGGCTACAAAAACACAAACCCCCTCAAATGCAAGCATTTGAGGGGGTTTAAATTGTGTATAAAGTTTTTTAGATCCTTGCGACGCCCGTGCGGCGTGCAGCCGCCTTGACCGCCTCGGCCACCGCGTCCTTGACGTGGGGATTGAAGGAGTCGGGGATGATATAGTCAGGCGTGAGCTCGCTCTCGGGAATGACGGACGCGATCGCCTCCGCCGCCGCGATCTTCATCTCGTCGTTGATGTCGCTCGCGCGCACGTCCAGCGCGCCGCGGAAAATGCCGGGGAACGCCAGCACGTTGTTGATCTGGTTGGGGAAGTCGCTCCTGCCCGTGCCCATGATGCGCACGCCCGCCGCCTTCGCCTCGTCGGGCATGATCTCGGGAACGGGGTTTGCCATCGCGAAAATGATGGGATCGGGCGCCATCGTGCGGACCATGTCCGCCGTCAGGCTGCCGGGTGCGGAGACGCCGATGAACACGTCCGCGCCCTTGATGACTTCGGCAAGGCTGCCCGCCTTCTTTTCGAGATTGGAGATCTTTGCCATCTCCTCTTTGATGGGGTTGAGCCCGTCGCGCCCTTGATAGATGGCGCCCTTTCTGTCACAGAGAATGACCTTTTTCAGTCCTCTGCTCATAAGCAGCTTGGTGATGGCGATGCCCGCCGCACCCGAGCCGTTGACGACGACGGAGAGATCCTCCATCTTCTTGCCCACGAGCTTGAGCGCGTTGATCATGGCAGCCAGCGTGACGACCGCCGTACCGTGCTGGTCGTCGTGGAAAATCGGGATGTCGCACACCTCTTTGAGCCGCTTTTCGATCTCAAAGCAGCGGGGCGCGGAAATATCCTCCAGGTTGATGCCGCCGAAGCTGCCCGCCAGAAGCTGCACCGTGCGCACGATCTCGTCCACGTCCTTGCTGCGCACGCACAGAGGGAAGGCGTCTACATCGCCGAACGTCTTGAAAAGCGCGCACTTGCCCTCCATGACAGGCATGCCCGCCTCGGGGCCGATATCGCCCAAGCCCAGAACGGCGGTACCGTCCGTAACGACCGCAACAAGATTTGCACGGCGCGTGTACACATAGGAAAGATCCGTATTCTTGCTGATCTCCAGGCAGGGCTCCGCAACGCCGGGCGTATAGGCGACGGCAAGTTCTTCGCGGTTGGTGATGGGCGCGCGGGTGACCACTTCGATCTTACCCGCCCACTCCTTGTGCTTTGCAAGCGCGTACTGTTTCTTATCCATAATATATCGTACCTCTTAAAATTTGTTTTTTCAGATATTGAGAGAATCGAGGAACGCCCTGATCTGCTCGGCAGAATGGCGCAGCTTTACCACTTCTTCATCGGTGAAGTCATACACAAGATTGCCGACCACCCCCTCGTCCCCCACGAAGGAAGGAACGCTGATGGCAACATCGTTGATGCCGTAATAGTCGTGCAACACGCTGGTCACGCTGAAGATGCTGTGCTTGTTTTTGATGACCGTGCTGGCAAGTTCCGCGGCGATAGCGGCGATAGCGTAGTTGGTCACGCCCTTGCGCTTGATGACTTGCGCGCCCGAGGAGACGGTGTCGCGCATCACATCCTCTTTATTGAGCGCGATGCCGCGCTTGGCACAGAAGGAATCGAGGCGCATGCCCGAAATGTGCACCGAACTCCACACGGCAAACTGGCTCTCGCCGTGCTCGCCCGCCGTAAAGCCGTGCACGTTGCGGATGTCCGCGTCCAGCCTGGTCGAAAGGAAATAGCGGAAACGCGCGCTGTCAAGCACCGTGCCCGTACCGAACACTCTGCCTGCAGGCAGGCCGCTCTCCTTCTGCACGAGATAGGTGATGACGTCCACGGGATTGGAGATCACCATGACGGCGCCGCCGTTGTAATACTTCATGATGTTCTGCGTGACGTCGCGCGCGATGGCGATATTCTTGGCAGCCAGATCGAGCCGCGTTTCGCCGGGCTTTCTGCCCACGCCCGCGGTGATGATGATAAGGTCGCTGTCCACGATGTCCGCATAGGAGCCCGAGTGGATGTTCATCGAGCCCATCGTGATGATGCCGTGGCTGATGTCCATCGCCTCGCCTTCCGCTTTTTCGGTGTTGACGTCAATGATGACGATCTCCGCCACAAGGCGCTGCGTGGCAATGGAAAACGCGACGGAAGATCCGACCGCGCCTGCGCCGATGATACTGATCTTGGTAGGTTTTCTTTCCATTTCTTCTCTTGCCTCTGTCCTTTATAATGATAGTTTACTGATTATATCCACCATTCCGCCCACGATACATTATACCATCCCCTGCCCCGCCTGTCAAGGGTTGCGCCACAAAATATTGTGGTCTTTGAGAAAAATGCCCGCCGCAACCCTTTGCCGGAGCAAACCACGCTCGTTCGAAAATCGGGGGTTGACATTTGCCGCCGGCAAGCGTATAATGATTGGAAAAAAAGACTGAAGACACGGAGGAGATATATGAGCAGTTTCAAAGATCTGCGCATTGTGGACAACTTTTATCAGACATCGGCATTTTTTCCCATGCCGACCGTACTTGTTGGCACGTTGGACGGCGAAGGACGCACCAACCTGGGCTCCTATTCGCTATGCTTCCCCTACTACATCGCAGGGAAAAACCGCTATGCGATGCTGCTGGAGTGCCGCAACAGTTCAAATACCGCACAGCACATTCTGGCGGGAAGCAAAGTCTCGCTCAACTTTATCCCGGACGACAGAAAGTACTTTCGCGAGGCGGTGCGACTGGGCTTTCCGGGCGACACCACGCAGGAAAAGATGAAGAACTGTCTGTTCACGCTGGAAAAGGGACAGGCGGAGGGTGAACGCCCCCTTGTGGTGAAGGAGGCGTTCCAGGTGTTCGAGTGCACCTGGAACAGCGCGCTCGAGGACGCCTTTGAGGACAGACCCGGGCAACTGGAGGGCTATGAGCCGCCCTACCGTAACTTCAACGGCATCACGAGCAAATTCGGCGCGCATTTCATCCTGAACATCGACAAAATTCTGATGAAGGAAAAATACTGGGAAAGCATTGTGAACGGCGTAAAAGCGACGAATTTCCCGCCCGTGCCCGTCGATTACGGCTACCGCGACAGCACCAACTTCTGGTGTTCGCGCTTTAAAAAACCCTTCCCGGAAAAGATACAGGCGAAGGAGGGCGACATAAACTCCGTCATCTATGCCGCAGAACGCATCGACCCCGACGTCAAATTCACCAAGGAGGCGTGCGCGAAGCTCACGAAGATCCCCCGCGTGTTCCTGAAGGCTGCGCTCACGCAGATGGTGAAGATCGCCAAGGAGGAGGGCATCAACCTCATCGACGAGGCGGCGCTCGCCGTCATCAACGACAAGCGCAGAAAGGAAAAGAAGTAACAAAGGCAAAAAAAATCGCCGCGCGGCGGGTCTCCCGCCGCGCGGCATCTTTTTACCGATGAAGTTTTCCGCTCACTGCTCCCCTTTTCCTTCCTCGGGCGCGGACGCAACCGGATCCTGCGCAGACGCGCGTTCCGCCGCATACTCCATCGCAGGATCTGCAACGTCGCGCTCCTCGGACATGGGCAAGAGAATTTTTTCGGAAGAAAATCCCCTTCCGCGCACTTCGGACACGACGGAGACCGTGAAGAACGCCTCCGGATCGATGGACTGCACGGCGTTGCGCAGGCGGACCACCTCGCGATTGGAGACCACCGTCATGATAACATAGCGCTCCTCCTGCAAAAAACCGGTGCGCGCATGCAGAAGCGTGACGCCGCGATTCAGTTCGTTGAGGATCATCACGCGGATCTCCCGCCACTTTCCGCTCACGATCTGTACCTGACGCTTGCGCAGCCCGATGGGAGAAACAAGTTCGACGACCACGGAGGAGAGAATGGTGATGACCACGCCGTACAGCACGATATTGGGCGGCACTGCAACAAGCTGGATGAGCACGATGATGATGTCGAGCGCCCAGAGCGTGACCGCAGGCGGGATATTGAAGTACTTCTGCAAAATGAGGGGCGGGATATCCGTTCCGCCCGTGCTCGAACCCACCCGTATCACGCAGCCGATGCCTGCGCCGAACATGACGGAGCCGCACACGATGGCAAGCCACGGATCCTCCCCCGCGAGCGCCGTGCCGTACGCCGCGACATACAGTTCGTTCAGGTATGTGAACAGACTGACGAACGAGGGATAAAACAGCGTGCCCGCAAGCGTGGCGATCGCAAATTTTTTACCGAGCACCGCCGCTCCCAAAACGAACAGGACGATATTCGCCGCATATACGGTGAAGGAGACCAGCCATTCATTCTGTTCGTCAACAAGGTTTCGTACGAAGATACCCAGCCCCGTCGTCCCGCCCATGACGAATCCGCCCGGAATGATAAAGAAGGTGCTTGCAGCCGCCGCAACGGCGTTGCCTGCCATGACGATCAGACAGTAGACAAAAAAGTGCCGCACCTGCTTTTTCGTCGGTTTTTTCAGCTGTAACTTCATATGTCCTTCTGCCCTCTGTTCTGTGTTCCTCAAAACGTACGACGCTATTATAACATCCCTGCGCTCCGTCTGCAAGCAATTTCTGAAAAAATTCCGCACGAGTTTTTGCGCGCCCTGCATACGATGGAGTGGCGGCACTTGCCGCAATCTGCTTTTTGAGGTACGATATGTGCAATTATTGCCAGACGCGCTGCGGCTGCAACAGCGGCTGCGGCTGTAATTCGTGCGGAAATGCCATCGCCCGGGCACTCGAAAACCTGTTCTCGACGTGCAACAGCTGCAATTCGTGCAGCTGCGCAAGATCGGGCGGCAACGGCAGCACCTTCGGCTGCTGCGGCTCCATCAATGCCTGTTCCGACGCCTACTATGCACGGCAGTATGCGCTCGTTTACAGCGCCTGCTGCAACAACGGCTGCAACAACTGCGGCTGCTGCAATTCCTGCAACAACTGAACTTTTTGCGGCGTGCGCCGCAGCGCAGGGCGGGCGCCGATCCGGCCGCGCACGGCCGAAACGCCGCAACGGACATAAAAAACGCAGGGCATGCCCTGCGTTTTTGTTCGGATTCCGGAAAAATCACTTCGCATATTCCACGCTTCGGAATTCACGGATAACATTGACCTTGATCTGCCCGGGATATTCCAGCTCCGCCTCGATCTTCTTGGCAATGTCCTTTGCAAGAAAGATTGCCTGAGCGTCGTCCACCTGCTCCGGCTTGACGATGACGCGCACCTCTCTGCCCGCCTGGATGGCATAGCTCTTTTCCACACCGGGGAAGCCGGCAGCCACTTCTTCAAGCTTTTCCAGACGCTTGACGTAGTTGGAGCCCGTCTCCCGCCTTGCGCCGGGGCGCGCACCCGAGATGGCGTCTGCCGCCTGAACAAGGACCGCCTCGATGGTCTTGGGCTCCACGTCGCCGTGGTGCGCCATGATGGCGTTGACGATCATCGCGTTTTCCTTGTACTTTTTGGCAAGATCGGCGCCGATCTGGATATGCGTGCCCTCCTGCTCGTGGTCGACCGCCTTGCCGATATCGTGCAGAAGACCCGCGCGCTTTGCGAAGTTGACGTCCAGCCCCAACTCCTGCGCCATGAGCCCGGCAAGATTTGCCACCTCGATGGAGTGTTTGTAGACGTTCTGTCCGTAGCTGGTGCGGAATTTGAGCCGCCCGATGAGTTTGATAAGCTCGGGATGCAGTCCGAAGATGCCCACCTCGAACATGGCGTTCTCGCCCGCGGCCTTGATCTGCTGGTCGAGCTCCTTGGTGACCTTTTCCACCGTCTCTTCGATGCGGGCGGGATGGATGCGACCGTCGGCGATGAGCCGCTCGAGCGTGAGCCGCGCGACCTCCCTGCGGACGGGATCGAAGCCGGAGAGAATGACCACTTCGGGCGTATCGTCGATGATGAGTTCAATGCCCGTGGCGTTTTCGATGGCGCGGATATTTCTGCCCTCTCTGCCGATGATGCGCGCCTTCATATCGTCGTTGGGCAGCGGCACCACGGACACGGTCACCTCGGACGCGTGGTCGGCGGCGCACCGCTGAATGGCAAGCGTGATGATGTTCTTGGCGTTGAGCTCCGCCTCGTCCTTCGCCTGCTGCTCGAGATTTCTGACCTGAACGGCAACGTCGTGGCGGGTCTCGTCGAGGATCTCGTCCGTAAGAAGTTTTTTCGCCTCGTCCTTGGTGAGCTGGGCAACGCGCTCGAGTTCCTGCACCATGAGTTCGTGCTGGTGCGACAGGACCTCCTGCTTCTTGGCGACTTCCTCGAGCCGCTTGTTGAGATTTTCCTTTTGCGCGTCGAGGGATTCGTTCTTCTTATTGAGTTCCGCCTCCTTGCGCTCTAAAAGGTCCTCCTGCTTGGAGAGTCTGGCTTCCGTGCGCTGCTGTTCGGCGCGCTTTTCCTTCATCTCCTGTTCAAAATCGTTCCTTCTTTTAAGTTCCTGTTCCTTGGCTTCTAAAATGGCTTCCTTCTTGAGCTGCTTGCTTTGAGCGCGCGCCTCGGAGAGCATCTCCTCCACGCGTCTGCTCGTTTCGTCGAGTTTTTGTTCCGACTTCTTTTTTGCACGCTTATTCAGGATATCCCGAGTCACAAAAATCGCTGCAACGACGCCCACCGCAAGAACGATGACAGCGACAATCAACCCGATTTCCAGACTGGTCGCAAGGAGCAGGCTGCCGAAAGAGTTCATAACAGCCTCCCTGTAAGATA
>CAJFNH010000064.1 GCA_904394195.1 Candidatus Gallimonas caecicola | reverse complement strand
AATCCCATGCACTATGAATTGTAAGCTATAAAAAAAGAGCGTCTTCGTTCGGAAGACGCTCTTTTTTGTTTCAGTCTATCGCTGTCAGATCGGCAAGGGAAACGGTATGGCTTTGTGTCGTCAGGGTTTCGCCGTCCCGCTCATAGACGATCTGAATAATATCGTTTGCGCGGACGGTGAGGGAAAGATTTTCGATCTCAAAGGAGCGGTCGATCTCGTAAGTCGTGCCGTTGATGGCAACGGACAGAATGTGGTCTCCGGCGGAGAGGGCGAGCGATTCTGCCAGCGAGCCCGCAGTAACGGAAGCCACGATCACTTCTTCTTTAATTGTTCCGTAACCGCTTGATGCGTCGTAGGTATATCTGGAATTTTGTGTGGAAACGGTAACGCCGAGCATCAGACGGTAAACGCCGTTCGTTTCGCTGTTCCCGTCGTTTGCATAGAGGATGATGCTGTCGACCGTGCCGCGCACGACTTCGAGCGGAACGGCATAGTTGATATTCTGGTCGGTGGAATTGCCCGCATTGGTAATGCCGATGAGTTCGCCGTTCTTGTTGAACAGACCGCCGCCCGAATTGCCGCTGTAAAGGGCGGTGTCCATGCGGATCGAGCGATAGGAGCGCGAGGTGCCGTCAATGCTCAAGGAAATATATTCGCTCTCGGTACTGATGATGCCCTGTGTTACGCTCAATCCGTGTCCTTCGGGATTGCCGATTGCAATGGCCGTTTCGCCGACATAATAGCTGTCTGCCAGCGTTACCGCTTTTGCGTTCTCATTGATCGCCAGCACGTCTCTCGTCTTTGCGCGCAGAACGGCGATGTCATAATTGATACTGCCGCCCACATATTCCAGTTCGATGGCATAGTCGCCGTAATTGTAGACGGTATAGCCGTCCGCGTCGGTATCGGCCTGTCCGTCGCCGTTTTCATCTACGGCGGCAGGGGAACTTTCGCTGCCGTAAAGATATGCATGGATGCTGCGCGCGATTTTTGTGCCGTCGTCATTGTTGCGGGATGCGTCGGCGTCATCGTTGTAAATAACGTGATAATTGGTGACAAAGTAGGTGTAACCGTCCTCCGACGGATCCATGCTGTATATGACCGCCGCGCCCGTGGAAACGGCAATGTCCGAAGAGGAATAACTCGGGCCGAAGATCCCGCCAATGCCGCCGATGCCGCCTGTCGTCGTGGTTTCTACAAATTCCGCGTAGATCTTGGCGGCGGACTGCAGGCTGTAGTTGATGGCGGACGACATATCTGTGTTCAGCGTGAGGTACTGACCGAGAAATTCTTCAAAGGTGACGTCGGAGTTTCCCGTCTGTTCTTTATATGCCTCGTAAATGTCCGAGATACCGATCTCCTCGGCATCCTTGCCGTCCGTGCCGTTTGTCACGGTAAAGGTATCTGTCGAGCCGTCCGAATAGGTGATGGTGTAGATGTCCTCCGTGCCGTTGGTGCCCGTCTTTGCGATGGACGTGACATAGGCGGACTGCGATGTGCACCCGCTCAAAACAAGTGCGAACACAAAAACCAGTGCCGCAAGTGCAATGAAAAACCGTCTGACCGTGCGTTTCATGATAACCTCCTGAATTGTCAATCGGTCTTACATTGTATATTATAAATGTTCAATGTATTCGGCAGGTAAATATTTTGTAACAGAATTATGAAAATTTCTGCAGAACTGTGAAACGGCTTTTTTCTTCCGTTTCTTGACAATGTTTGTGGTTTTTGATACAATATAGGGGTCTTACAGGAGTGAAAATATGTATGATTATCTGATCGTAGGCAGCGGACTGTACGGTGCCGTGTGCGCATATGAACTTACCCGTGCAGGCAAGAGCGTACTTGTCATTGATAAACGCGAACACATTGGCGGCAATGTTTACACCGAGAGCGTCGAAGGCATCAACGTCCATCGTTACGGGGCACACATTTTTCATACATCTGACCCGAAGATCTGGGACTATGTAAACAGGTTTGCTCCATTCAATCAGTTTGTCAATCATCCCATCGCGCGCTATCACAATGAGTGTTACAATCTTCCTTTTAATATGAATACATTCACAAAGCTTTGGCCGGACGTGTTCACGCCCGCCCAGGCTCAGGCGCGCATCGCGAGCGAGTGTGAGGCAGAACATGTGGAGGAGCCGAAAAACCTGGAGGAGCAGGCGCTCTGCCTGGTCGGAAGAACGATCTATGAAAAACTGATCAAAGGCTATACGGAAAAACAATGGGGCAGGGCGTGCAGCGAACTCCCCGCCTTTATCATCCGCCGTCTTCCCGTACGCTATACCTTTGACAACAATTATTTTGACGACCGCTATCAGGGGATCCCCGTGGGGGGATATACCAGGCTCGTTGCAAAAATGCTTGCCGATGCCGATGTGCAGTTAAAGAGCGATTTTCTTGCCGACCGCGATGAGTTTCTTGCCCATGCGCGGCGCGTGATCTATACGGGGCCCATCGATGCCTATTACCGATACCGTTTCGGAGCGCTTGAATACCGCTCGCTGCGCTTTGAAACGCAGACTCTGGATATGGCGAACTTTCAGGGAAACGCAGTGGTCAACTATACTGCGGCGGACGTGCCGTTCACGCGCATCATCGAACATAAGCATTTTGAATTTGGCACGCAGCCCAAGACGGTCATTTCGCGCGAATATCCGGTGGAGTGGAGGAGGGGAGACGAGCCCTACTATCCTGTCAACGATGCAAAGAATACAAGGCTTTACGAGCAGTACCGGGCACTTGCGGAAGGGGAGGAGAAGGTCGTGTTCGGCGGACGTCTGGGACAGTACAGATATTTTGATATGAATGATACCGTTTCCGCCGCGCTGCAGACGGTCAAGGCAGAACTTTCCCGTTGAATTCGTATACTTTGTAAAGTAATAAATTTTTTTGTAAAATTTCCCCGAAAGTCTTTTCTTTTCTTTGTGTTTGTAGTATAATAGAGAAAAATCCGAAAGGAGAGAGGTTTATGGCTAAAAAGAAGGCAAAAAGAATCGGGTTATTTGACATGCTCATGATGATCATGGCGGCCGTCGGGCTTGTTCTCGCGGTCGTGGGAATCTGTATTCCGTTCTTCACGATGAACACAACGGTTCTGAATGGTGAAAATGTCACGAATTTCGGGCTTTTCGACGATTATGCGGCGATAGAGCTCGCGATGGAAGAGGGAGGTCTGACGATCGGTCTTGTGCAGGCGTTCGCCATCGTTTCGCTGGTGCTTACGGTGCTTGCGACCCTGATCGTCATTCTTGGAAAACTTGGAATTCTTCGCTTCAAAGGGATTCTGAAACTGATTTTTGCGATCCTCGTCATCGTTATCGCTGCTCTCGTCATCACGTTTGCGGCAACGTATGCTTCGCAGTATGTTTTCAGCGGCTCCATCGGGTCTTTGGCAGGAAATTCCTTCAATGCAGGCACGGGAGCATATTTCGTCATGGCGGGCGGCGTGGTATCCGGCGTTGCTATGCTTGTTTCCAAACTTAAATAAGGGTTCACTGTGTGGTCCCTGCAGCGTTATGCTGCAGGGATTTTTTGTGCAAAAAATAGAGGATAACCGGAAGTTATCCTCTATACGGACAGACTTGAAATGTCCGGTCGGAATACCCCGACGCCGCAAATATATTCTATACCTTTTTGAGGCAAAAGTCAGATCATTTTCTCGGTATCCTCTTTTCAGAAAGATGGGTGTTGTCCGCACGCACGTCATGGACGGATATAAGCGCAAAGAAGCGGCAAAATTCACGCTTTTTCCCGATTTTCGGGGACAATAAAGCAAAAAAGCGGGGTCACAAGACCTCGCTTTTTGCTGGCGCAGAGAGTGGGATTTGAACCCACGGATACATCCCTGCATCACACGATTTCTGGCGCAGAGAGTGGGATTTGAACCCACGGATACATCCCTGCATCACACGATTTCGAATCGTGCGCGTTCGACCGCTCCGCCATCTCTGCAATTACCCGCCTATTTTACACTAAAATGGCGGAAAAATCAATCGTTTTCAGCCGGATTTGAGAAATTGCCCCGTATGAATTTTTCGGGCGGTCATTCGTCGACAAATTCGGCGAGGAGGTCGTTCATGTCGTACAGTCCCGGACGACGGCCGCACAGCCATGTTGCTGCCCGGATGGCTCCCGAAGCGAATATCTTGCGGCTGCGTGCCGAGTGGGAAAGGGTGACGATCTCGTCCTCGCCCGCGAACATGACCTCATGCTCGCCGACGATGGTGCCGCCGCGCACGGCGTGGATTCCGATCTCGTTCTTTTGGCGTTCGCCCACCATGCCCTGCCTGCCATACACATTATCTCTGCCGCCGCCCAGACCCTCGTTCACGCTCTGTGCAAGCATGAGCGCTGTGCCGGAAGGGGCGTCCTTTTTAAAGTGATGATGGCGTTCGATGATCTCCGCGTCGAAGGCGTCGCCCAGGATCTGCGCGGCTTTTTTTGCAAGAAGCTGTAAAAGATTGATGCCGATGGAGAGGTTGCCCGTTTTGAACACGGCGATGCGCTGCGCAGCTTTCTGAATACGCACGAGATCTGCATCCGAATATCCGGTCGCTGCAAGCACGACGGGAAGCCCGCGCTCCTCACAAAAAGAGAGCACGCTTTCAAGCGCGTCAGCCGAGGAGAAGTCCACCACGGCGTCCGCTTTTTCGCAAACGTCCGCAATGTTTTTATACAGGGGGAAGGGAGTCACCTCGCTCACGATATCCACGCCCGCGGCGATCCCGACTCCGCGCTCCCCGGCAACTTCCGCAACATTTTTACCCATGCGCCCGCAGGCGCCGCAGATGATGATGTTCATGCGTGCACCTCGATATAATTTTCGTTGATAGCATTTTTCAGCAGTTCCAGATGCGCCGGCTCGATGGGGGTGAGGGGCGCACGGGGCACGCCCGCGTCAAAACCCAGAAGATTCATCGCCGCCTTGACGGGGATAGGATTGACTTCGATGAAGCATGCATTGATCAGGGGCAGGAGCACATCGTTTGTGCCATTGGCAAGGTCGAGCTTTCCATCGAAAACTTCGCTGACCAGCATTTTGATCTGTTTTGGAACAATATTGGAGACCACAGAGATGACGGCCTTCCCGCCTGCGCAGAGGATGGGAAGATTGAGCGCGTCTTCGCCGGAATACAGATCACACTTATGGCGGATGCGTCGCGCCGTTTCAAGGACCTGCTGCATATTGCCGCTTGCTTCTTTGATGCCCGCGATATTGGGGATGTCGGCAATGCGTTCCATCGTTGCGGGCAGGATATTGACGCCCGTGCGGGAGGGGACGTTATAGCAGATGACGGGAAGGGAGGTCGCGCCGCAGATCGCCTTATAATATTCGATGAGTCCGTTCTGCGTGCACTTGTTATAGTAAGGGGTCACGGCAAGGATCCCGTCGGCGCCGATATTTTCCGCCAGTTTCGTCATCTCCACTGCCTTTGCGGTATTGTTGCCGCCAGTGCCGAAGATGAGTTTGATGCGTCCCTTTGCCCGTTCTACGGCAAAGCGCATGAGCGCTTCTTTCTCTGCTTCGGTCATGGTGGCGGGCTCACCCGTCGTTCCCAATATGACCAGAGCGTCGGTGCCGCCTTCGATCTGATATTCGATCATTTTGCCGAAGCTTTCAAAATTGACGCCGTTCTCGGTAAACGGTGTGATCATGGCAGTTGCGCTGCCCGTCAGAAAACCCCTCATAACTGCTCCTTTATGCGTTTTATGCTATGTCGTGTGTCCGTACTCGTGTGAACGTCTTTCTGTCTGAAAAGACGGCGCGCTATTTAATCAAAATATCCCTTTGCGGCGAGCAGTTCGGCAAGCAGTACCGCGCCGCCCGCGGCGCCCCGCAGCGTATTGTGCGAAAGGCCGATGAATTTGTAATCGAACAGGGTATCTTCGCGCAGCCGTCCCGCGCATACCGCCATGCCGTGCTCCGTCATGCGGTCGAGCTTTGCCTGCGGGCGGTCGTCCTCTTCAAAATAATGAATGAACTGCGCGGGGGCGGAGGGCAGGGCAAGTGCCTGCGGCTCTCCCGCATAGTCCGCCCACGTCTGCAGGATCTCCTGTTTGCTCGGTTTGTTTTCAAAGGATACGAACACGGCGGCAGTATGTCCGTCCGAGACGGGCACGCGCAGGCACTGCGCGGTGATGACGGGACCGGCCGCGTTGACGATAACGCCGTCTTCCACGTGCCCCCAGATCTTGAGCGGCTCTTCCTCGCTCTTCTGCTCTTCGCCGCCGATATAGGGGATGATGTTGTCCACGATCTCCGGCATGCTTTCAAAAGTCTTTCCTGCGCCGGAGATCGCCTGGTAAGTGGTGACCGCCGCGCAGCGGATGCCGAACTTTTTCAGGGGATGCAGAAGGGGGACATAGGATTGCAGCGAACAGTTGCTCTTGACGGCGATAAAGCCGCGCTTTGTGCCCAACCGTGCGCGCTGCGCAGCGATGACTTCCAGATGGTCTGCGTTGATCTCGGGAATGACCATGGGAACGTCGGGCGTCGCGCGGTGTGCGGAATTGTTGGAGACGACGGGCACTTCAAGTTTTGCGTACTTTTCTTCGAGCGCTCTGATCTCCTCCTTTTTCATGTTGACCGCGCAGAAAATAAAGTCCACTTGCCCGGCGATGGTCTTTGCGTCCGCTTCGGCGTCGAGTACCGGCATTTCGCGTGCATAGGCGGGGACAGGCACGTTCATCGCCCACTTTCCGTCCACCGCTTCGCGGTATGTCTTTCCGGCAGAACGTGCGCTGGCGGCAAGAACGACGGGGGTGAACAGGGGGTGCCTGTCAAGAAGGGTGACGAAGCGCTGCCCGACCATGCCCGTTGCGCCGATAATTCCGACTTTGTACGTTTTGTTCATATAAATAGCTCCTTTCATAAGGGTTTTGCGTAAAAGAAAAAGAAAGCGGACGCCCGCCTTCTTCGCTTTCACAGGGATTCTGCCGAAAAAGCGCTTCACCGCGGACGGTGACAGGAATGAGGGTATTCTCCCGCAGACCCAGCACATCCGTGAGGGCATGGATGCGCTTCGGCGGAGATACCCTTTTGCGCGCACTTCATGCAAGGGACCCTCATCCCTCTGTGTACGCGGTACTCATGTTCTTCCGCTCCTCTTTTTAGCGAGACAATTTTATCATATGCTCACAGAAAAATCAAGGAATTTGCCGGAATTTAATTGAAATATTTTCTGTTTTGTAGTACAATATGCGCATAGGCGTTTTTTCGCAACATCAATATGCATAAAACGGAGTAAATATATGGCAGACAGAGAGAGAAAAGGATTGGTCGCCCGTTGGCTGGAGGGGAAGGAGCGCAGCGAAGATTATGCGCGCAGCACTCTTCCCACAAGCCGGTGGGCGCTTTTCTGGGATATTCTCAAGGGCAGATTCGGTCGCCTTGTTCTTGTCAATCTTCTGATGGTCGTAACATTGTTTCCTCTTGCAGCCGTTATCGTCTGGCGCATTCTCGCGCTCGGCGTGCAGGGAACGATCGGACCTTACGGTGCGGGACTGGGCGTAGGGTATCCCATGCTGCCCGAACTGGTCGGTTATGCCGAAATGAGCATGTTTCAGGCCGACCTGCTCTTCTTCGCTCTGTTCATCCCTGCAGCGGCGATCGCCGCGCTCGGTATTTCGGGCGGCGGGTATATCATCCGCAACCTTATCTGGACGGAAGGGATCTTTGTCGCAAACGACTTTCTGCGCGGGATCCGGCGCAATTATTGGAATGTACTTGAAGCGCTGCTTATCCTTACGTTGATTTTGTTCGTCGCGCGTACGATGGGCAACCTTGCCGACTGGCTGGTCTCCATCGGTACGGAGGGCGCCGGCTGGCTGATCGCCTCCAAAGTGGTCGGCTATATCTTTGTAGCATTCGGCATCCTCATCTCTTTTTGGATGATCTCGCTCGGCATCAGCTATAAGCAGGGACCTTGGGCGCTCTTCCGCAATGCCGTCGTTATGACGATCGGGACCTTCCCGCAGACGGTTTTCTTTGCCGCGCTTGCGACCTGGCCCATCTTTCTTTCGCTGTTTACGAGCGGTCTGTTCGCCGTCATCGGCGTGCTCATCCTGCTCTTTTTCGGCGTTTCATATATGCTGCTTGTCTGGCTGGACTATTCGCAATGGGCGTTCGATAGGTTTGTCAATCCGAATATCGGTGTTGCGACGGGCAGGGGACTTTACAATAAGGACAAGCCCAGGGAAGGCACCCGTTCTTCCGTTTCGCCTTCCGAAAGTGACAGTGCGGCGATGCGCGAATACAGGCGTCTGATCGTGGCGCAGGGCAAGAGCAAGCTCGTATGTCGTCCTATCAAGCCCATCGACGACGATCTGGAGGTGTATCAGCTTCCTGAATCCTTCTCGCGCGAGGATCTTGAAAAACTGCGCCGCAGCAAGGAAGTGATCGAGGAAGATACGCGCGCATACGAGGAAGAGCATAAGGACGATGAGCGCTACGTCGAGTATAACCGTCAGTTTGAGGAGCGTGAGCGTGCCCTGCAGGAGGAGGACGAGGGCAAGAAAAAGAAGAAAGCGCCCAAGCCTCCAAAAATGCTCAACAAACGCTGACGAGGGGGCGCTATGGCGCAGGCTTACGAATATCTTTCCCAATGCTATGAACGACTCAACGACGACTGCGGCTATGAACAATGGTCGCAGTATTTTCTTTCGGGGCTTAAAGCGCTCGGCGCGGGGCGCAGGGGACTGGAAGTGGGTTGCGGGAGCGGATATTTTTCCCGTGCGCTTGCGGCGCATGGATATGAGATGACGGGCGCGGATCTTTCCGCCCCCATGCTGTCGGAGGCGGTGCGCCGCACGCGCGAGGTGGGATTGCATGTGGACTATGTGCAGGCGGATGCCGCCCGCCTGTCCCTCGGGAAGTTTGATTTTATCATTTCTCCAAACGATTGCTACAATTATATCTCTCCCGAGCGGCTGTCTGCGGCATTCCGCCGTGCCGCCGCGTCCCTCGTCAAAGGGGGAATTTTTTGGTTTGATCTCTCCTCGCCCCGCAAACTTCGCGAAAAAATTGCGGACAATGTGTTTGCAGACGACAGGGATGAGGTTACATATCTTGTGTTCAATAAATTATTTCCCGACCGCGTGGAGATGGACGTCACTCTGTTTGTGCGCAGAGAGGACGGCGCCTTTGACCGCTTTGACGAGCGGCATGTGCAATATATCCATGAGACGGACGACGTCTGCGGACTGCTCGGGGCGGCAGGGCTTGAAGTGATCCGCGTGGAAGGGCATTTGGGCGAAGCCCCGCAGGAAAGTGACAGGGTGAATTATATATGCCGGAAACAGTAAGCAAACTGTATCGCGCGCTCGTTCTGGACGGGCGCGTATCCCTTGCCGTGCTCGATACGACCGCGCTCGTGAACGAGGCGATCGTCCGTCATGCGCTCTCGCCCCTTGCGGCGGCGGCGCTGGGGAGGACGATGACGGCTGCCGCCTATCTTGCCGGCTGGCTGAAGGAGGAGCACAGTTCGCTTTCTATCTCGGTGGACGGCGGGGGAGCGGGGGGCAAACTGGGTGTTGCGGCGGACGGCGCGCTCGGCATACGCGGTTTTATCGAACATCCGGACGTCATGCTCCCGCTTCGCGCGGACGGAAAGCTCGATGTGGGCGCGTGCGTGGGGCGCAGCGGCACCTTCACCGTCATCCGCGACGACGGGGAGGGTATTCCCTTCGTGGGTACGAGCCCGCTCGTCTCGGGCGAGATCGCCGAAGATCTTTCCGCCTATTTCCTGACGAGCGAACAGCGTCCGACGGCGGTGGCGCTCGGCGTGCGCATCGGCGTCGCGGGAAGTTGCCTTGGCGCGGGCGGCGTCTTTTTACAGCCGCTGCCCGGTGCGGGGGAGGAGGCGCTCGATTTCGCGCAGGAGCGCATTTCCGCGTATGCACAGATCTCCTCCGTCGTCGAAAGGGAGGGCGCGCAGCGCGTGCTCTCCGAGCTTGCCGCACAGGATATCCATGAGCGCGATATCGTTTTTCGCTGTCACTGTTCACGGGAGCGCGCGGCTTCGGCGGTGCTTGCCATGGGCAGGCGGGATGCCTATGACCTGCTTGCGGAACGCGGCTGTATCAGCGTGCACTGTCACTACTGTAATACCGATTATACATTTGATGAGAATGATTTGCGCATGCTTTTCGGGGAGAGCGAATGAAGGACGATAACGTACAGAAGCTGGATTTCAGCGACAGTTTTATGTTGGAGAGCGTGGAGAGCCGCCTGCAGGAGGGGAATTACCTCGGCGCGCTGAAGTTGCTCAATAAGCGCAACCGCATGTATCCGCCCAGCGCGGATGCGCAGGCGCTTGCTGCGGATATTTATGAAGGGTTGGAATTGTGGCCGCAGGCGGCGGATGCATGGTTCCGGTTCCTGGATACCTGCAACGAAGCGGATTTCGGCGAAGGGTACGAGGGGCTTGCCGTCGCATTTATGAACATGGGCAACGACATGCAGTCGGCGCTCTATTATCACCGTGCCTTTGCCGAAGAGGGGCAGATCTCGCCGGAAGGGGCGGCAGAACTGGGTGGATTGTTCCGGCGCGCCACGGGTCCTGCCCTGCACATCGTTCCCGACGACGACGCGCCGCAGCCAGAGCTGCTTGCAGAGGGACTTACGTTGCTACGGGGAGGGGAACTTGACAAAGCGCGCGAAAAGTTTGCGGAGATCCCTGTACAGAGCTCGGATCATCCGTCGGCAGCCGGCCTTTCTGCCATGTGCACGCTGATGCTGGGCGATGAAGAGGGCGCTCAACGCGCATGCGAGGAATTGCTTGCCGTCTATCCGGACAATATCCAGGCGCTTACGACCTATTGCGCCGTGCTCGGCGCAAGGGAGGACAAGGAGGGGGCCAGAAAGGTCGCCGAAAAACTTGCCTCGCTGCCCGCGCAGTCCACGGACGATCTGTACCGTGTGGCGACCGCACTCTGTGAGACGGGATT
>CAJFNH010000063.1 GCA_904394195.1 Candidatus Gallimonas caecicola | reverse complement strand
AAGATTTCCCATCCCCTTTACAGAATCGCTCACAACTTCGTAGCCGTGATTCTGGGAGGAGATGAATACCTTTCCCGTCGCAAGATCTTTGACAGGCTGATTGGCGCCGCGGTGACCGTACTTCATCTTGCGCGTCTGCCCGCCCATGGCAAGGGCAAAGAGCTGATGCCCCAGGCAGATGCCGAAGATGGGCTTTTTGCCGATGAGCGCACGGATATTTTTAACGACCTCCACATTTTCGGCGGGATCCCCGGGTCCGTTGGTCAGCATAATGCCGTCGGGAGAAAGCGCAAGCACCTGTTCCGCCGTATATTCTGCGGGAACTTCTATGACGTGACAGCCGCGGCGCACGAGCTCGCGCTCGATATTCTGCTTTGCGCCGAAGTCATACATCGCCACGCGCAGCCCCCCCTCTTCGCCGTAACTGCGCACGCCGCCTGCGGTGACGGACGCAACGGCATTGCGCACGCGGTATTCCTTCAGCGCGGTAAAATCGGTAATGGGCTTGTAAGTGATCGCCGCGTTCATGACGCCCGCCTCGCGCACGATACGCGTGAGCTCGCGCGTGTCCACCCCGAACACGGCGGGGATGTCCTGTTGGCGGAGAAATTGCTCCAGCGTCATCTCACAGCGGAAGTTGGAGGGCGCATCGCACTTCTCGCGCACGACATATGCCGTCAGGTGACACTTCGCGCTCTCCCGATCGGACAGGATGACGCCGTAATTCCCGATGAGCGGGAAGGTCTGCGTGACGATCTGTCCGTAGTAGCTCGGATCGGTGAGCGTCTCGATATACCCCGTCATGCCCGTTGTGAACACGAGTTCGCCGATCACTTCCCTCTGCGCGCCGAAAGAATACCCTTCGAACACTTTTCCGTTTTCCAATGTGAGATAGACTTTTTTATACATATCTGCGTTCTCCGCTTTATTTCATCACCTTGCACATGACCGCTTTCTGGGCATGCAGCCTGTTTTCCGCCTCTTCAAAGATCTCATCCGCATGCGCCTCGAATACCTCGGCGGTGATCTCCTCGCCGCGGTGCGCGGGCAGGCAATGCAGCACCATCGCATCTTTTTTGGCAAGCGCCATGAGTCGATCATTGATCTGGAAACCCGCAAAGGCCTGCTCGCGCTTTGCCTTCTCCTCCTCCTGTCCCATGGACGCCCATACGTCGGTGTAGAGCACGTCGGCGTCCGCAGCGGCCTCTTCCACGCTGTGCGTGAGCGTAAACGAGCCGTTCTCCTTCGCCCATGCCATGAGCTTTGCATCCGGCTCATACCCTTCGGGACAGGCGATGGCAAAGGACATGCCCGTGCGGACGGCGCCCACCATCAGGGAGTTCGCCATGTTGTTTCCGTCGCCGATAAAGCACATCTTGAGTCCCTTGAACATGCCCTTGCGCTCACGGATGGTCATGAGATCGGCAAGCACCTGGCAGGGATGACAGTAGTCGGTCAGCCCGTTGATGACGGGGATGGAGCCGTACTTTGCAAGGTCCTCCACCTCCTGCTGGGCAAAGGTGCGGATCATGATGCCGTCAAGATAGCGCGAGAGCACGCGCGCCGTATCCTGCACGGGCTCGCCGCGGCCGATCTGCAGGTCGCGGTTGGACAGGAACAGCGCCTGTCCGCCCAGTTCGTACATGCCCACCTCAAAGGAGACGCGCGTACGCGTGGAGGACTTCTGGAAGATCATGCCCAGTTTTTTGCCCTCGAGATATTTTTTGAATACGCCGTGCTTGCGCTCATACTTGAGCTGATCGGCAAGATTGAGAATGGATAAGATCTCCTCGCGCGAAAGGTCGGCGAGCTTTAAAAGATGTTTCATGCAAGTACCTCCTTCAGAATGGACAGTCCCTCGTCCATCTCCGTCTTTGAAATGGTGAGCGGCGGAACAAGGCGCAGACGGCTGTGCGCCGTGAGCACGAGCAGCCCCCGCTCCAGACATGCCGCCGCCACCTGTTTGGCGTCCTTTTCAAGCTCCAGCCCGATCATCATGCCCAGGCCCGTGACCGCCCTGACGCCGTCAAAGTTCTTGAGTTTCGCCCGCAGATAGGCGGCTTTGCCCTGCACTTCGAGCAAGAACTCGGGGGTGAGCCGTCCGATGACGTTGCACGCCGCCGCGCAGGAGACGGGATTGCCGCCGAAGGTCGAGCCGTGATCCCCCGCCGAAAAGGCGTTCTCGGCGCGCTCGAAAAAGAGGCAGGCGCCGATGGGAAGCCCTCCCGCCAGTCCCTTTGCCGTGGTGACGATATCGGGCGTGATACCATACTGTTCATAGGCATACAACGTGCCGCACCTGCCGTTTCCGCACTGCACTTCGTCGCAGATGAGCAGCACGTCGTTTTCGCTGCACCAGTGCGAGAGCGCCTGCACGAAGGCCTTGGGCAGGGCGCTGACGCCGCTCTCCCCCTGCACGCACTCGATGATGACGGCGCAAGCTCTCCCGTCCGCTGCGCGCACGACCTCCTCCATATCGGGGGCGGCATAGGCGACTTCGGGCACGAAGGGAGAAAAATATCTGTGAAATTCATCCTGTCCCGTTGCGGTGAGCGTAAAGAGCGTGCGCCCGTGAAAACTGTTTTTGAGCGATACGATACGGCTCCTGCCCTCACCGTACTTCATGAAGGAATACTTGCGCGCCGCCTTGAGCGCGCACTCGTTTGCCTCCCCGCCCGAGTTGGAAAAGAATACCCGCTTTGCCCCCGTGCGTTCGCACAACATCTGCGCGAGGCGCACCTGCGGCTCCGCATAGTAATAATTGCTCACATGCTGGATCTTTCCGAGCTGTTCGATGACGGCAGCCTTCCACTGCTCATCGTTGGCGCCGAAGATGTTGACGGCGATGCCCGCGCCGAAATCGATATACTGTTTTCCTTCGCTGTCGACGAGCGTGGCATTTTTCCCGCCGACGAGCGCAACGGGATAGCGCGCATACGTCGCGGCAAGATATTCGCCGTCCAGCTTTCTGATGGTCTGAAAATCCATGATACTCCTTATAATCGTAAAAATAGGTGACGAAAGAAGATCAGTCACCTTTTACGAACATCGTACCCAGCCCCTCGTCCGAGAGAAGCTCGAGCAATATGGAATGTTTTACCCTGCCGTCCGTGATGAACACGCGCCCTACGCCGTTGCGGATGGCGTCGCGGCAGCAATGCACCTTGGGGATCATCCCCCCCGATATGACGCCCTCCTTGACGAGCGACGGAATGTCGGACACATACACCTTTTTGATGAGACTGCTTTCGTCGTCGCACGAGCGCAGAAGTCCCCGCACGTCCGTCATAAGGATGAGGCTCTCCGCCTTGAGGGCGCCCGCAATGGCGGATGCCGCCGTATCGGCGTTGACGTTGTAGATATTGCCCTCATCGTCATATCCTACGGTAGAAATGACGGGAAGATAGCCCGCGTCCAGACAGCTTGTGATGATGTGGGTATCCACCCGTTCGATCCTGCCGACAAAGCCGAGCTCCTCGCTCTCCTTGCTGCACTTGAGCAGGTTTCCGTCAATGCCGGAAATGCCGATCGCCCGGGCGCCCAGCGCGCCGAGCATGTGCACGAGGCTCTTGTTGACCTTGCCCGCAAGCACCATGCGCACGACTTCTGCCGTCTCCTCGTCGGTATAGCGCAGACCGTTCACAAAGCGGGATTGGATGCCCATGCGCCGGAGGGTCTGGGAGATCTCCGGTCCGCCGCCGTGAACAAGCACGACCTTGATGCCGACGAAGCGCAAAAGCGTCATGTCGCGCATGACAAGCTGCTTGAGTTCGTCATCCGTCATGGCATTTCCGCCATACTTTACGACGAGGATCTTATTCTGATATTTCTCGATGTAGGGCATTGCCTCCAGGAGAAATTCTGCCTGTGCTTCCTTTCCGATCACGTTCTGTAATCTCCGTTGATCTTTACATAGTCATAAGTGAGATCGCATCCCCACGCCGTTGCATGGTAGTGCCCGTCGCCGAGGGTCACGCAGATATCCACTTCGCTCTCCGAAAGCACGCGCTTTGCCTGCTCTTCGGAAAAAGGCACGCCGCGCCCGTTCACGCACACTTCCACAGCGCCGGATGCCGAACGGAACACGACGCCCACGGCGTCCGGATCAATGCCCGCGCCCGAATAGCCGAGCGCGCACAGCACTCTGCCCCAGTTGGCGTCCGCACCGAACATTGCCGCCTTGACAAGGTTGGAATTGACGACCGCTTTGGCGCAAAGGCGCGCCTGTGTAAGGCTGCGCGCCCCCTCCACGCGGCATTCGATGAGCTTGGTGGCGCCCTCGCCGTCCGCCGCAAGCATCCTGCACATGGCGGTCGTCACGGCATTGAGTGCCCGGCAGAAGGCGCGATAAGAGGCATCCTGCTGCACGATGGGCGCATTGCCCGCGAGTCCGCTCGCCATGACGCAGAGCGTATCGTTGGTGGACGTATCCCTGTCGACGGAGAGCATGTTGAGCGACTTCTTCACATCGGCGGCGAGCGCCTTTTGCAGCATTGCGGGCGATATGGCAGCGTCCGTCGTGACGAACATGAGCATAGTCGCCATATTGGGGCAGATCATGCCCACGCCCTTGCAGATGGCGCCGATCCTGCACTCCTTCCCGTCCAGCATAAAGGAAAATGCGATCTGTTTTCTGACGGTGTCCGTCGTCATGATGGCTTCCGCCGCACCGTCGCTGTTGTCGCCCAACCCCGCAACGAGCTGCGCCATACCTGCCGCAATGGGCGCCACGGAGAGCGGCTGACCGATGACGCCCGTCGATGCAACGACGACATCTTCCGCCGCGATGCCCGTATATTCCTGCACGAGCGCGCACATCTCTTCGGCGATCTGTACGCCGTCCGCATTGCAGGTATTGGCGTTGCCGCTGTTGACGATGACCGCCTGCGCATACCCGTCCGCGACATGCTTCTGCGTGACAAGGATGGGCGCGCCTTTGACGAGGTTGGTCGTGTAGACGCATGCCGTCGCACACCGTACGTCGGAAACGATGAGTGCAAGATCTTTTTTGACCTTATTTTTGCGGATCCCGCAGTGGATGCCGCTCGCTTTGAATCCCTTGGGCGCACATACGCCGCCCGAAACCTCTTTGAGCATAGTTTTTTATCCTTGCTATTATATCACAATGAAACGCCTTCGTCAAGTCCGAGCGCGATATTCATATTCTGAATTGCCGCACCGGACGCCCCTTTTCCGAGGTTGTCCAGCCGCGCCGTGAGCAGGATGCGCTCATTGTTGCCGTTGACGAGCAGCTCCATGCGGTTGGTGCCGCTCAATGTGTTGGCTGCGATGTAGCCATCCTCCTGCGCCACAGCTACAAATCGCTGTCCCGCATAGTGCGCCGTGAGCAGCTCCTTCACGTCCGCCGCCGTCACCCTTTTTGCGAGCAGGTCGGCAAAGAGCGGGACGGTGACCGTCATTCCGCAGTAATAGTCGCAGACATAGGGATCGAACACGGGCGTACGCGTCAGGCCGCACACTGCCGTCATCTCGGGCAGATGTTTGTGTTGCTGTGTAAGGGCGTACAGCCGCGGCGTATCGTACTGCATCGGGCGGTCCGCCGCCTCGTATTCGGCGATCCCCTTCTTCCCGGCACCCGAATAGCCGCTGACGGCATGGCAGACAAAGGGATAGTCGGGCGCGGCGACGCCCGCCGCCACAAGCGGGTAGACGAGCGCGATGAAACCGGAAGCATAACACCCGGGATTGGCGATGCGCCTGCCGTTTGCGATGGCTGCGCGGTGCCGGGCGGAGAGTTCGGGAAAGCCGTACGCCCAGCCGGGAGAAGTGCGGTGCGCGGTGGAGGCGTCGATGACGATCGTGCGCTCATTCTCCACCAATGCCGCCGCCTCGCGCGCGGCGTCGTCGGGCAGGCACAAAAAGGCGACGTCCGCGCCGTTGAGCGCATCTTTGCGCGCCGAAATATCCTTGCGCAGCGCCTCGGGCAAAGTGACGAGCGATACATCCGCACGCCGTTCCAACATTTCGCGAATGCGGAGACCTGTGGTCCCCGCACTCCCGTCGATGAATACCTTGAACATACCGTACGATTACTTGAGTTTTTTGGCGTCCAGCATCGCCTTGACCTTGATGGGCAGCCCGAACAGGTTGATAAAGCCCTCCGCATCCTTCTGCGAATAGGCGCCGCCGTCGTCCGAGAAAGTCGCGATATCTTCGCTGTAAAGGGAGTTGGGAGAAGTGATGCCCGCGCTCGTCACATTGCCTTTATAGATGCGCAGTTTCACGTCGCCCGTGACCGTCTCCTGCGTTTTGGAAACAAATGCGGAGAGCGCCTCGCGCAGGGGGGTGAACCATTGTCCGTCGTACACCATCTCGCCGAACTTGACGGCGATGAGCTGTTTGTAGTGCATGGTCGCCTTGTCAAGCGTGATGGTCTCCAGAAGGCGGTGCGCCTCGTAGAGGATGGTGCCGCCGGGCGTTTCATACACGCCGCGCGACTTCATGCCCACAAGGCGGTTTTCCACAAGGTCCGCAAGCCCCACGCCGTTTTCGCCGCCGATCTTGTTGAGCGTCTCCACGATCTCGACCGCCCCCATCTCCTTCCCGTCGATGGCGGTGGGCACGCCCTTTTCAAAATGAATGCTCACATAGGTGGGCTTGTCGGGCGCCTGCATGGGCGATACGCCCATTTCCAGAAATCCCTTCTTTTCATACTGCGGCTCGTTGGCGGGATCCTCCAGATCGAGCCCCTCGTGCGAGAGGTGCCACAGGTTTTTATCCTTGGAATAGTTGGTCTCGCGGTTGATCTTGAGGGGGATATCGTGCGCCTCGGCATAGGCGATCTCCTCTTCACGGCTCTTGATATCCCAGATGCGCCAGGGCGCGATGATGGTCATCTCGGGCGCGAACGCCTTGATGGTCAGCTCAAAGCGCACCTGATCGTTCCCCTTGCCCGTGCAGCCGTGGCAGATGGCGTCCGCCCCTTCCTTCTTGGCGATCTCCACGATCGCCTTGGCGATGACGGGGCGGGCAAACGAAGTGCCCAGAAGGTATTTATCCTCATAAACGGCGCCCGCCTGCATGGTCGGGAAAATATAGTCCTCCACGAACTCCTTTTTCAGATCGAGCACATACAGCTTGGAGGCGCCCGTCTTTTTCG
>CAJFNH010000062.1 GCA_904394195.1 Candidatus Gallimonas caecicola | reverse complement strand
CAAAGAAGGGGGAGAGCTTGTTGAGGATGGAGGCGTCGGAGATACTGCCGATGTGGTCGATGGCGTAAAAGTTGAGGATAACGCCAAGAAAGCCGATGCCGGAGCGCAGCAGGTGCCAGGGGATGCACGATTTGTTTGCGATGCGGAAGTGTTCTTTGCGAAAGATCAGTATGACGGCAACGACCGCAACGGTCAGTCCGTTGCGGAAAAATACCTTCTGCATGAGGGGCAGCTCTCCTGCAAGGCTCACAAACAGATTCATGAGCGCGAACATGAGCGCCGCGCCCAGGATGAACAGGATTCCGATCCCTTTTTGCGCTGCGGCGTGCATATGTACAGTATATGCGTTTCTTTTAAAAAAGTCAAACGGCGCGCCGTGTGCGGAATGATTTCCGTGCGCGGCGCGCAAACTCTGTTTTGTTGACATTTGAAAGGAATTATGTTATGATGCGTGTTCGGAAATCATTTACGGAGGACTTATGCGGCATTTTTCTCTGAAGGCGATCTCTGTTTTTCTTGCATGCGTGCTTTTGTGCGGCGTATTTGCGGCGTGCGTGCGCACGCCGGCATCGGATGCTCCCGTGGAGGAGCCGCCTTCACAGGACAGCCCGTTGCCGGATGACGATCCGTCGCCGGACGGCGCGGGCGAGCTCTTTCTCTCCGGCATGTACAGTCCCTCAAAAGTGGGCATGAGTGCAGAATACCTTGGCACGGCGCAGCGCCGCCTTCCCGAAGTCAGCGACGGCGGACTGGAGCGCTATCCTTCTTACGGCACGGTGCTTTCGGGCGCCTCGTTGGAGGAGCGGCAGGCGATCATCGAGGAGAACCGTCTGCTGCGCGCCTCATCTTCCACCTACGACAGCATGGACGAGCAGGGCAATTATTATCTGGAAGGAGTTGCAACAGGCAAAAAACTGTACAAACATTCGGCGTCCTTCAATCTGTACGAAGGGGACGTAAACGACGAAGAGCCCGCCCTCGTCAAGCGGCTGACCTACCGTTCGCGTGCGGCGGGCAATCATATCACGGGTCTCTATGCGCCCGCAGGCGAAGTTGTCAGGATAGAAATGAGCGAGGAGGACCTTGCGGCTACGGGCGGACTCATCGTATATATCGGTCAGACGCTTGCCAACGGAAATTCCAACAATATCTGGGAAGCGCGTGAGCTCAACCGCATGCCCAATCTTTCCAATAGCATGCGGGTGAGCACGACGGTCGCCTATGTGGGCTATGCGCTCGGCGGACCCATCTATGTTCAGCCCGTCAACGGGGGAAGCACCTTTACGGTGACCATTTCGGGCGCGGTCGCCTATTCGCACTTCGTGCTCGGCTATACGACGCGGGAGGAGTTCGAACGCAACCGGGAAAGTTCTGCGCCCTATTTCGATCTTGAGGTGTGGGACCGTTCGGTGCGCCATTCGGGACCGAAGTCGCGTGCCGGACAATTTGATTACGATCAGCTGACCGCGGCGGCCGTTCTGTGGGACAAGATCGCCTGCGTCTCCACGATGGTGCCGTCCGGCTCGAGCGCGCAGCAGGGCATCGTCTTTTTGTACGATCCCTTCATCGCGGCGGGCAGCATGGTCGCCTTTGTCGGTCAGAATTCCGTCAACTGTCCGCTCCACTGCCTGACGGCGGCGCTTGATGCGGAAAGCGCGGTAGATAACGCGAGCGACGCTTTCTGGGGATGTATCCACGAATACAACCATCACTTCCAGCGCTTTGGCTTTGCGCCCGGGGACGAGGTCACGAACAACGCCGTCAGTCTTGTGGAATACAGTCTGTTCACCCACATTTCCTCCAACCGTTCGCGCGGGAATGCGGCGGAGGGCAGTTATCAGACGAGCTGGAACCGCTATACCAATCCGAGCTGGACGCTCCGTCAGACGCTCGCCGCGCAGGGCGCCAACTCCGCCCTTGACAGCTATGCCAACCTTCTGCACGCTTTCGGACAGGAGATCTTTATCCGTGCGGCGCAGGGCGGCGGAGACAAGAACGACGCGGGCGTGTGGTACCGTGCCGTCAGCGATGCAACGGGCTATGATATGACCTACTATTTCACCGAACTTCTGCGTCAGAGCGTCTCTTCGGGCGTGCTTGCAGAGTATGCGGCAAAAGATCTTCCCATGTTTGTTCCCGTTGCCGTCATCTATCAGACGGGCAGAAGCTATGAGCAGGACGGCGAGCGCCGCTACAGCCGTACGGCGCAGCCCTATGAGATCGCTGCGGGCGAAGATTTTGTGATGGACTTCAAGGAAGACCTTGTCCTTCCCGACGGATTTTCTGCCAGCGTAAAGCAGGTGACCGCGCCCGCATACGGCAGTCTGGAACAGACGGCGGAAGGGGTGTATTGCTATACGCCGTCCGCCTTTCACAGGGATTCCGGCAAAATATACGTCACGCTCGCGATCGAAAAGGAGGACGGCGCCTTTTTGGTGGACGACGTTGAACTTGTCATCGAGCTGCGCCAGGCGCAGCCCGATCCCCTCATGCTGGAGCGCACCGTCTACACCTATGCCCCGTTGACGTATGAAAGCGCCGCGCAGGCATATGAAAACGGCTATGCGGGCTATCAGACGGCGGATGAGCAGGACAATACAAACCGCGTGCAGAACGGGAATGCCGAGATCTGGGAGCCGCAGCCGACTTCGGATGCGGTGATGGAGATCCGCGGCAAGTTCCGCATCGACAGCAGCGGAAAGTACCGCGTGGCATTGCGCGGAAGGCGGAGCGCCGCGCTCTACCTTTCGACGGACGGTGAGAACTATTTTCCCGCCGCAACGGTGGATAACCTTGCGGGAACGCCGGAATTTGACCTTTCGGATGCGTCGCACTATACGGACGCCTTCTATGAAAAGGGGCAATGGGTCTACTTCCGGGCAGTGCTGCTCGTATCGGACGCGCGCAGCTTCATCGGCGTCGGACTGGGCAGATTTGACGGGGAGGAGGTGAGCGTAGGGTATCTGACCGCCTATCGCGCCTCCTATGAACGCGAGCCGTTTGAAACAGAGTATTTTGCGCCGCGCACTTACGGGTATGACTATATCTGCGTCCGGCCGTCGCGCGGTACGCTCGTCTCTGCGCAGTACCGTCCGTGGGACGAAAGCTATGCGATCGGCAACCTGTTCGACGAAGATGACGGCAATTTCATCCATTCGGACAGGTCGGATATTTCGCCGGATTCTCCCTTTGAGCTCGTTGCCGATCTGGGGGAAGTCGTACGCGCCAATACCTTTACGGTCCGCGGGGAGCCGTCAAGGCGCTATCTTCCCGCAAAATTCGAGCTATACGGCGGGAACGACCTTTCGCAGATGACCTTGCTTGCCACGCAGGAAAACGCCGCATACAGCGGCGCCGACGTCGCGGTCTCCTTTCCGGAGTGCGAACTGCGCTATTACCGCCTGTATGTGACGGATACGACAGCGACCGATCAGGCGCACCGCTATATCGCTTTCCGCAGGTGTGAGTTCTCTTACTCGGTCATGGGCGGAGAATGGCTCTCGCCCGATGAGGACATGTTCGAATACCGCGGGAACTGGTCGCTGACGGGCGCGCTCTCCACGTTCGGGCACGGGTATGCGGGCAGCGACGCGACCGTCTCCTTCACATTCACGGGCACCCGTTTTGCATTGCTTGCCGCGGACGGTGTGTTTGAAGCGGTCATAGACGGCGTGCCTTCGGACAGCGTGCGCGTGCAGGACGGCGTATGGATGAGCGAGGCGATGCCGGAGGGCGAGCATACCGTCGTTCTGCGCGGCGATATGACCGTCGATTCCTTTGTATTGTGGCGGTGAAAATCGTCGCAATCGGAAATTCGAATAGAAGTTTTTCTTTGCATACGGTTGACAGAACAAGGCGCGGTGCGTATAATGGCAGAAAACCGCAGATGTGAAGGAGTAGCGCGCACAACGTCGGTTTCCAGAGAGCCTCCGGCGGTGAGATGGGGGCAGCGGGCGGCGCGTGAATGGATCACGGAGGGCGGGCGTGAACAAAAAGTAGCGTCCGACGGGGCTTTCCCGTTACAGAAAGAGAGCATGATGGTGCTCGTAACGAGGCAGCGGAATTTCGCTGTGAAATTGGGTGGCAACACGGAGCGATTCGTCCCAAAAAGGGTCGCTTCGTGTTTTTATTTTACAAAAATGCAGAACATGTATGTGTACGCCCAAATCGTATTCCGGGATCACGGCAAACTTTTTTGCGTGAAAATATATTTCAGGAGGTAACACCATGGCAACCAAACAGATCCCCTACAAGATCTATCTTTCGGAAGAGGAGATGCCCAAGGCATGGTACAATGTCAAGGCGCATATGAAGACGCAGCATCCGCCCTTCATCGATCCCGCCACGCAGCGGCCCTGTACGGCTTCCGGCCTTGCCCCCGTTTTTTGCGACGAGTGCATCGAACAGGAACTCAACGAAAGGGATGAGCATATTCCCATCCCGCAGGGGATTCTCGATTTCTACCGCATGTTTCGTCCGTCGCCGTTGGTGCGCGCCTACTGTCTGGAAGGGCTGCTCGGCACGCCCGCGCAAATTTATTATAAGTTCGAGGGGAACAACACGTCCGGCTCGCACAAACTCAATTCGGCGGCCGCGCAGGCGTACTACGCCAAAAAACAGGGTCTGAAGTCCATCACCACGGAGACGGGCGCGGGCCAGTGGGGCACGGCGCTTGCAATGGCGGCCGCTTACTACGGGCTGCAGCTCGACGTCTACATGGTCAAAGTTTCCGCCGAACAGAAGCCCTACCGCAGGGAGGTCATCCGCACCTACGGCGCAAACGTCATTCCGTCGCCCTCCGATACCACAAATGCGGGCAGAAAGATCCTTTCGGAGTTCCCGGGAACGGGCGGCTCGCTGGGCTGCGCCATCTCGGAGGCGGTGGAAAAGGCGCTCACTTCCGACAGCTGCCGCTACGTTCTGGGCTCCGTGCTCGACCATGTGCTCCTGCACCAGTCCGTCATCGGTCTGGAGAGCAGGACAGCGCTTGAAAAGTACGGCGTTCAGCCCGATACCGTCATCGGCTGCGTGGGCGGCGGCTCCAACTTCGGCGGGCTCATCGCGCCCTACATGGGCGATAAGCTGGACGGAAAGAACGATATCGATTTCATCGGCGTGGAGCCCGCCAGCTGTCCCTCGCTCACGCGCGGAAAATTCGTGTACGACTTCTGCGATTCGGCGCAGATCACGCCGCTCGCCAAGATGTACACGCTCGGCTGCGGCTTCATGCCCTCGCCCAACCATGCGGGCGGGCTGCGCTACCACGGCATGAGTCCCATCGTTTCGCAGCTCTATCACGACGGATACCTTCGCGCCGTGTCGGTGGAGCAGAGCAAGGTGTTCGAGGCAGCCGTCATGTTTGCCCGCTGCGAGGGCATCCTCCCCGCGCCCGAATCGGCGCACGCCATCCGCGTTGCCGTGGACGAGGCGCTCCGCTGCAAAAAGGAGGGGAAGAAAAAGGTCATCCTGTTCGGTCTGACGGGCACGGGTTACTTCGACCTTGCCGCCTATAAGCAGTATAACGACGGCACGATGACGGACACCGTTCCCACAGACGCCGACCTTGAAAGGGGCTTTGCCACCATTCCGGACTGCCCCGTCAACGAAGGGCTTTTGTGATCGCTTCAAAAGGGTCTCCCGTGTTTCGGGAGACTTTTTTGTGCGATAAAAGCGCAATTTTTTCGCCAAACTGTCATGGCGGAGGATATCTTTTCATCGGGTAGCTCTTTACAAATTCCCGCAGATGTGGTATCATGATGACAACACATCAAACAGAGGGAGGGGGAAGTGAAAGAAAATTACGAAAAATCGCCGGAGGAACTGCTGCAGGAACAGCAGGTCTCGGCGGAACGCGGCTTGAGCGCGGCGCAGGCGGAGGAGCGCTTTGTCCGCTACGGCGCAAACGTGTTTGAAAAACCGCGCAGGCAGAAGCTCATTGTCCGTATCCTTGCGCAGTTCAAAGACGTCTCCGTCATCATCCTGCTCATTGCCGCAGTGTTGAGTCTGACGATGGCGATCGTTGAAGGCGACGGTTTCATCGAACCCGTTGTGGTATTTGCCGTCATCGCCATGAACGTGGTCCTCGCCGTCACTCAGGAGCGCAGCGCCGAAAATGCGCTGGAGGCGCTGTCCACGCTCTCTTCTCCCGTCTGCCGTGTTCTGCGGGACGGAAAAGTGCATGAGATCGACCCTGCGCAGCTTGTACCCGGCGATATCATTCTGCTCAAGACGGGCGATCTGGTGCCCGCCGATGCCCGCCTCATCCGCTCGGAGAGCTTTGCCGTGGACGAATCGTCGCTGACGGGCGAGAGCGTCCCTGCGGAAAAGGATGCCGCCGCGCGGCTTTTGGGGGATATTGCGCTCGGCGACCGCGTGACCATGGTCTTTTCGGGCTGCCTTGTCACGGCGGGCAACGCCGTAGCCGTTGTTACAGAGACGGGCATGGACACGCAGATCGGCAAGATCGCGCGCTTCCTCACCGAGACAAAACAGCAAAAGACGCCGCTGCAGCACAGGCTCGACAAGGTCGGAAAAGTGATCAGCGGCATCGCCGTCATGTCCGCCGTTGCGCTCCTGGTAACGGGGCTCATCCAGGGGCACGACGTGTGGGAGATGATCATGGTCGCCATCACTCTTGCGGTGGCGGCGGTGCCCGAAACGCTCTCGCTCATCGTCACGCTCATTCTGACCAACGGCGCCAAGAAGATGGCGGCAAAGAATGCCCTCATCCGGCAGATGCAGGCGGTGGAGACGCTCGGCTCGACTTCCGTCATCTGCTCGGACAAGACGGGCACGCTCACCATGAACCGCATGACCGTCAAACGGCTCTGGGTATATGGGGAGCAGCCAGTCGCGGAAGACGCCGAATTTTCTTCGCCCGAATATGCCTTTCTCGAACAGCTCTGTCTTGCCTGCACGGCGCGCGTGGGCACGGATGACGACGGCAACGAAAAGATCTACGGCGATCCGACCGAGACGGCGATCGTTACGCTCGCGCGAGAGAAGGGCATCGCCTACGAGCGGCTGGGCGAACGGTATGAAAAGGTGGGCGAAGTCGCCTTTTCCTCTTCGCGCAAAATGATGACGGCGGTCATCCGGATTCCGGAAGGGGGATACCTCGTGCTCACAAAGGGCGCCTTTGACCGGCTGCCCTTC
>CAJFNH010000061.1 GCA_904394195.1 Candidatus Gallimonas caecicola | reverse complement strand
AATGATATCCTTCGGCGATAACACCATGCAAATTTCCGTGGGAATACCACGGCTGTAAACAATCCGTTCATTTGTTTTCCCTATGTACTTCAAAATATATTCCACGCTGTCACCGTATTCCAACTGCGACGGCGTTATCTCCTCAAAGTCGTTACGCCCGTACCACCGCTCAAAAAAGCTGTTTTCATTGCGCGTTTGCATTTTCCCTTGCGCCGTGCTGTAATCCGTCTTTTCTTCGAGCTTGCCAAGCATTTCGCCCGCAGGGACGTACAGCAGACCGTGAAAGTGCAAACGCCCCGTTTCGGGTGCACGTTCAAACACGCCCATATACCGCCAGCCACGGCGGGTATGGAGATTTGAAAGACAACGGCGGAGCTTCCGCCGAAAGGTATCTTCGTCATGGAACTTGTCGTTATAGGTAAACGTCACAAAAGAAGAACATCTTTTCCAAGTTGTTCGTTGCGCTTGTTGTGCTTATGCTGATAAGCTGCTGCTTCCTGGGCAGCACGTTCGCACGTTACACGAGCGAAGGCACCGGCTCGGCGACCGTTGAGGTTGCGAACTGGAAGATCGACGTGACAGGCGGCGGCACAGAGGGTGCGACGGAAGTTTCGTTCACTCAACAGCTTTCGCCTGATTATGATACGGCGTTCAGTGGCGAGACAAACCGTACAAATACGACTGCCAAGCTGTTGATTGCGGAAATCAAAAATAACGGCGAGGTTGACGCTTCGTTGACGGTCAGCGCTGCTGCTCTTACTTATGAGGGAACTACCCTCTGTGCAGGTATTACTTCAGTTGACAGCGAGGAGGCTGCTTCGCAAGAGCAATTCAATCAAGTCTTTTCAATTCAGCTCTATCAGTATGTTGGAGCAAGCAGCACGCCGGATAGCGCGGAGACTATTGACGGTGCAATCGCTTTGGGTGTAGGTCAGACCGTTTATATTTATGCTACGATTACTTGGACAACGCTTGATCAAGTCCATGGTGAAGCTGTAGCGGATGCGGTCGATACTTGGTTTGGTGAAAATCTTACGGCGATCGCAATCGAAAAACACCACGCAACAACTTCGCAGATCGCGATTTACGGCGGAGCGTTCCGCAGTACGGGAAGCAGCGGCGGTTACGATGGCATCTGGTACGGAAATACAAGCGTAGAACTTACGATTTACGGCGGCACATTTACAGGCTCTGCGCGCAACGGTCTGTATTTTGACGGAAACCCGGGAGCAAATGTCCAAATTGACGGCGGAACATTTATCGGCGCCGGCAATCAAAGGGCTTTCGGAGGCACTTCTCTTTCTTTCAATTCCATTCTGACGGCAGGCCGGTACGCCTACGGCGCTGACAGTATTGCGACGGAGGGGGCAAATCGCATTGAACGAACGGTCTGGACCGGCGGAAGTGGCGCAAATTACAGAAGGATCGATGTAAAATAAACCGGTTTCATCTCTGCGTATAAATTTTATGGGACAGGGGAAATATAGGGAATGCGCAGTTCCTTTTTGCAAAAATCGTGTTTTGTGCATGAAATTCTCCGGACAGCGCATACTTCATCCGCAATACATACGCGGCTTTCCGCGCGGGGAGGTGAGTATGCTGCAAAAGGTCAATATCTGCGGAGTGGATACAACGGGGCTCCCGAAACTTTCTCACAAGGAAAATGAGGAATTGATGTGCCGGCTGAAAGCGGGCGATAAACAGGCGCGGGACAGGTTTATTGTCGGAAACATGCGCCTTGTGCTTTCCCTTGTCAAGCGATTTTGGGCGAAAAATGCCAATGCGGACGACGTGTTTCAGGCGGGGTGCGTGGGGCTCATCAAGGCGATCGACGGCTTTGACCTGTCCTTCAACGTGAAGTTCTCCACTTATGCCGTGCCGATGATTTTGGGCGAGATCAAGCGGTATCTGCGCGACGGAAATTCTCTGCGTGTGTCGCGTTCTATCCGCGATGCAGCCTATCGTATTCTCAAGGTGCGCGAGAGCTTGGAAGAGCACGACGAAGAGGCGACCATCGAGCGGATCGCCGAAGTCATGCAGGTGCAGGAGCGGGAGGTAGTCTATGCGCTGGATGCCATTTCCGATCCCGTCTCGCTCTACGAGCCCGTTTACAACAAGACGGGGGATACCCTGCAGCTCGTCGATCAGCTCTTTGACGAAACGCAGAGCGAGGAGCTCTGGACGGAGCGCGTCGCCCTGAAGGACGCCATTGCCCGTCTTGCCGAACGCGAGCGCAAGATCCTGACGCTGCGCTATTATGAGGGAAAGACGCAGACGGAGATCTCGGCGGAGGTCGGTATTTCGCAGGCGCAGGTCTCCCGCCTGGAAAAGAACGCCATCGGAGCGCTGCGCAAAGAGATCGGATAAAGCAAGTGCATAAAATGATGGGCGGTCGTCCGCATTGCGGACGGCCGCCCATATTCATATTATTTTGCCGGTGCGGCAGATCATGTCGTGCCCGTGTGCGCCTTCAAAAACTTCTTTCTTCTCACCAGATAGAAGGCGGTATATCCACCCAGAATGACGGCGCTGCCCGCAATGGACGAAATCAAAAGGGTGAATTGCGTGATTTGAATGTTGTTTGCCTGTGCGGCTACGTAGAGCGGGATGTCGTAATCGAGAATGAGGATGAACGAGTCGTCAAACTCCTCACCGATGTACCAGCTCGGCACAAAATTGAGGATGCCGCCCTGCAGTTCGGGGTTGAACACGGGGGAGCTGAAAACGCTGCCGTCGGAAAGAGCGGCGGTGAGCACTTCTACCTCCACATACACACCGCCGTCCGCCTCTGTAATGTGGTAGTCGTCCTCAAACTGCGAAGGAAAATCTGCAAAAAAGTAGCTCGCGTGCCCGATGACGTAGTCGACAGGGAACAAATCGCCCTGAAGAGAGGCGTTGAGCGCTTCCTCGCCGAGCGTCGTTTCCACCTCGTCCGTCTCGTGCAAAGTGTACTCGAAGTGGGAGAACAGACTGTTGTCGTTTACCAGATAGTCGCGCAGTCTGCTGTAGCTGTCTGCGTGGAAGGAGCTTACGCTCCCCATCGGCCGGGGCGTGAGAAGGGGCAGCACGGAGCAGACGGCAATTGCCGCGGCGCAGAGAACGCCGATGACGGCATAGGGGATGACGCCGTTTTTAAGCGTCCAAAAACATTTTTTTCTGTCTGCGTTGTAGGCTCTTTTTGCAATGTGAACGAGCCATGCGGCAAGCAAGGCGAGAAGTGCGGCAATGACGGCGCCCAACGCGCCGTAGCCGATGGCGGCGCCGAGTTCCAGCCCGAAGTGCACGGGAATAAACGCGTGCGGAAGGATAAATCCAGACGCCGCCGCGCCGCATACCAGCGTGCAGGTCTGTCTGCGCGTCAGATGACGGGAAAATTTATCGATGGCGGCGCTGTCAAAGTCGTTCTGCGTAAGTTGAAAGCGCAGATATTTATTTTGTATGATGCACAAAAGCACCCCGCCGACGGTGAAAATGAGCCCCACAAAAAATCCGATAAGGCTCTCCAATGCCGCGCAGCCGATGAGGAGAGCGGCGATCGCCGCAGTCACATACGATCCCGCGCAGATCCAGCTTGTGACAGCCGCATTGTTGCGGTACATCGCAAGCAGGCGCGCAAGAGATTTTTCCCGCTTTTCCTCGCGCTTTTCGGGGCTTTCTTCCGCGGAGATCCGTTCGCCGCGCAGCAGTTCATCACAGGTCACGCCGTACAATTCCGCAAGCGCGGGCAGCATGGAGATATCGGGGCAGGAGGCACCCGTCTCCCAGCTGGATACCGTCTTATTGGATACCCCAAGCCGATTTGCGGCTTCCTGTTGCGTCATTCCTTTGGATTTACGTAAGATGGCAAGAAATTCGCCGATATTCGATTTCATTTCCGTCTCCTTTCATAGTATAATTCAATTCTATCATGTACGGAGAAACTTCACAAGAAAGATGGACGGAATATCACTCCGACATGCTTGGAATGTGGATGAGTTTCTTGGAAGAGACACACATTGACGGCGCTGCGCATATAATGATCGTATGGAGACGAGTTTTTCCGAACTGCATAAAAAAGAGGCGGTCAACCTGACGGACGGAAAACGTCTTGGCAGAGTGTGCGACGTTGTATTTACCTATCCCGAGGGAAAGGTGCAGGGCATCGTTGTCCCTGGCGGAAAGGGGTTTCGTTGGGGAAGGGCGGAGCTGTTCATCGATCTGAAGTGTGTGAAAAAAATCGGGATCGACGTCATTCTTGTAGATATCAAATCCGCACCGAAGCCGGAAAAACGCGGCGGCAGATGGGGGGCGCCTCCTCCGCGCGAGAGTTCATATTCCGGATCTTCTGCTTCAGATCGTCGTGATTACGGCGATTATGAATAGAATTGCATAGTACTATGTCTGACATAATACATTTCTTTTTATGAAAATTGCCCGTCCTTTCGATGAGGGCGGGCATTCTTTATCCGTTTTTCCGGTAACAGTCGCACATTTTTCCGTCGGGCAGGAATCCCGTGTCCGAACACTTTGTGCAGGCGTAGCGGGGTGTGAAGTCCGCCTCGGAAAGTCCGAGCCGCTGCAAAGCCGCTGCGCGTGCCTGTCTTGCCTGTGCAAGGCGGTCGCGGATCGCGGGCAGGGTGTCCGGAGAAAATACTTCTGCTTTTGCAAGCTCGATTTCTCCTTTTCTCACGGCGCTCTCCGCGCGGACATAGTCTTCATCTTTTTGCGCGATTGCCTTGGCTTTTTCGGCGTGAGCCAGAGCCTTGGCTCTCCGCTGTGCATACCAGCGTTCGCGGTCGCTGCGCGCATCCGCGGAAAGGGCCGCCTCGTTCTTGTATTCTGTGCGTGCCGCTGCGGCAGGGGCGGTGCGCTCCGGAATATCGGCGGTGCGCGTAAATCCTTCCCGTTTCCATTCAGAGAGCAGTTTGTTCATGTAAGGCAGGGGAGCCGAAGCCCCCGCCGCGCGCTTTGCCGCCTCCTGGATCATTTCGTCGGAAAAATTCCAGCTCCGCCATGTGGCGATCATATCGAGTGCAGACTGCGTTTTTTTGATGACTCCAATGCTTGCCTGTATCTTCTGCAGCAGACGAAGCTGTCTGTCGCGTGACGCGCAGTATTCTTTTACGCTCGCTTCGTCCACGATACCGGCCGAATACAGTCCGTCGAGCATCGTGTCGAATTCCGCAAAGCCGTACGAAAGTTTCATGGCAAGTGCGGCAAGGTTGGATAGACTTTCGCCGTCATAACCGCGCTCCAGCCATTTCTGAACGTATTCTTCGCGGTATGCACGCGGATTTTCCACCTTAACGCCGAGCTTGCGCGCCACTTTATAGACGACATCCGTCTCTTCCTTGCGGCGTTCAAGGTATTCTTTGGCTTCCGTGGCGCTGTGCGCGCCCTGCTCATTCAATTCGCTTACGAGGGCGTCGAGCGTCTGCAGCGAGCCTTTGCCGAGCGCCTGTGCGCACGCGGTAACGGCTTCCTCTTCCATGCCGAGAGAAGTCCACTTCTCGAGAAAAGTATAGTCGTTTTCCTGCGGTTTCCGATAGATGCCCAGCAGGGTGAAAAGGCGGGAAAGTTCCCGTTCGCGGGTATGAAAGTCGGCGAGGTCCGCCTCCACCTGTTCATATGTAAATTTATGCTCCCGGGCAAGTTTTGCCGCCTTATTCAGAACGTGCGCACAGGAAAGTTTTTCTCCGTCCTTTTTGGCGCAATATTCGGCAACGAGCAAAAACGCCTGCTGTTCCATCGGATTGTTCTCGAGAAACTCGAGAATGCGCTGCATTTCGTAGGGTTTGAAATCTTTTTTTGCGCGCTGCAGGATCTGATAGAGCTCCCGGTTGAACGCGGCATATTTTTCGGGGCGAACGGTCTTTGGCCTTCCGACGGCAGCGTTTACCGGCAGATATTCCACATAGAGCGGATCGCGCGAAAGGATGCGTACGAGGTCACATTCTTCCCAGAAGGAAAAGATCTGGACAAGTTTTTCTTCCGAGAGGTGCAACAGTTTTGCGCAGGACGCCGCATCAAAGTCTGCCGCCACCTGGCATAAATACAGGCCGTACAAATAGACGCGCACGGCATCGCCGTCCGCCTGCGGCAGGTAATTGGTAATGAACCGGTTTTCCACACTTGTGAACATGCCGGAGGCGAATTCCTTGGAAAAGGCGGCAAAGGACATAAAAATTTCTCCCGAGTTTCACGTTTGCATTTCCCCGAATGCGGGGGCGAACGCTTGCATTTTTCCGAAAGGCGTTGTATAATAGTATATCATAAACTGCCGGCAAAAGCAATGGCTTTTTTGTCCGCGCATTCAAAATTCCCGTCTGACTTTTCTGTATGAACATTCTTCACACCTCCGACTGGCATATCGGCAAGCGGCTTATGGATCGTGAGCGCCTGCCCGAACAGATCGCCGCCCTTGATGAGATCGCACGCATCTGCGATGAAAGGGCGGTCGACCTTGTGCTCGTTGCCGGAGACGTGTTCGATACCTATATGCCGTCGGCTGAAGCGGAACAGGCGTTTTTTCATGCGGTCTCCCGTATTGCCGGCGAACGGCGGGCAGTCGTACTCATCAGCGGAAATCACGATGACGGCGTACGGCTGGCTGCTTCTGCCCCTCTTGCCGCACAGGAGGGGATCTATCTGTTCGGGGGCGGACAAGAGATCGCGGATTGCGGAGGAGGGCGCCCGGTTCGCGCCGTTGCGGCGGGCGAAGGCTACCTCGTCGTGGAAAATGCGCAAGGGGAGCGTGTCTACATCAACGCGCTGCCCTATCCGAATGAAGCGCGCCTGAAAGAGGAAAAAACGGAGGAGAGTTATGCGGACAAGCTCCGCCGCCGGATAGAACGCGGCGACGCGGGCTTTACGGGCGGCATGCCGCATATCCTTTTATCCCACCTTTTTGTGGCCGGCGGCAAGGTGAGCGAAAGTGAACGCGATATCGACCTGGGCGGGGCGCGTGCCGTGCCCGTCTCCCTGTTCGAAGGCTTTGACTATATCGCGCTCGGGCATCTGCATAAACCGCAGAAATTTGGCGGAAATGTGCGCTATTGCGGCTCTCTCCTGCAGTATTCTTTTGACGAGCGGGAGGATAAGCAGGTCATCCTGTTGCATACACAGGGGGAGCGGATCCTCTCGGTCGAGGAGATCGGGCTCACGGCGGGGAAGCGCCTCATCCGTCTG
>CAJFNH010000060.1 GCA_904394195.1 Candidatus Gallimonas caecicola | reverse complement strand
CGGGTTATATCTCTTCACGCAGATCACGCAGCACTTCTATCAGAAGCAGGCGAGAAACAAGCAGGTGTACCGCCGTCCCGTGGTCATGGGCAACGTCAACAACGTCGCCAACGGGCTGTACGACGGCAGCGGGGAGCACAGCATCCATGACAGCGCTTCCCACCGCTATTCCATCCAGTGGACGGGGGACATCCGCTCTGACGAGGCCTCGCTCGGACAGGAGGTGGAAACGCTCGTTGCGGCGGGCGCAAACTGTATTCCCTATCTCAACGCCGACTGCGGCGGGCACACGGGCGATCCCGGCGAGGACGGCTATATCCGCTGGATGCAGTTCGGCGCGCTCTCGCCCGTTTTGCGCCCTCACTGCACCAAGGGGATCGGGAGTACGCGCTCGCGGGCGCCGTGGGCGTACGGCGACAGGGCGCTCTCCATCGTGCGCGAGTACATCCGCATGCGCTACCGCATGCTTCCCTACCTTTATGCGCTCGCGCATGAGAGCTATGCCTCCGGCATGCCCATGTGCCGCGCGCTCGGCTTTGAATATCCCGCAGACAGGCGCGCCTGCCGCGAGACGAGCGAATATCTGTTGGGCAGGGAACTGCTCGTGGCGCCCGTTGCGCGCTACGGCGAAAAGTGGATGCCTCTGCCGCGCGCATATTATGCCGCGCCCGTCAGGGCGACCTACTATGCGGGCAGGGAATGTAAGGGCAAGCCGCTTCTCTCCACGCAGTACGACGACCTGAACATTTTTCTGGAACATGAGCCGCCCCATCCCGGGCTGCCCGTCTATGAATTTTCGGCGCGGTTTGAAACGACGCTGTGCTTCCCGGGGGAGCGCGAGCTCGTCATCGCTTCCGACGACGGCGCGACTGTGTGGATCGACGGGAAGAAGGTGCATGAGGACAGGCAGACGCATCCCATGCAGTACGCCTATCTGGGCATGCTTTCGGCGGGCGAGCCGCACAGGGTGACCATCGAATATTTCCAGGGCGGCGGCGCGGCGTGCATCGCGCTGGGCATGTCGCAGCGGGATGAAAAATATACGCCCGGAGCGCGCGAGGTCTATCTGCCCGGCGGCAGGTGGATCAATGTATTCACGGGAAAGGCGTACGCGGGCGGAAGGGCGCACGCCGTGCCCTGTCCCATCGAACAGATGCCGCTCTTCGTGCGCGAAGGGGCGCTCATTCCGCTCGCGCAGGATGCAAGGAACACAAAGCAGCAGAGCTGGTCGGAGCTTGCCTTTGACTTTTATCCCTCCGAGGAGGGCTTCTGCGAGGGAGCCCTTGTGGAGGACGACGGCGAGACGACTGCCTACCAATGGGGTGAAAAACGTACCTGCGGCTATATTTCACGCTATGAAAGGGCGGAGGACTGTCACATTCTGACGTTTGCGCCCGCCGAGGGGACGTTCACGGGTGAGCGCGCCTGCGAACAGCGCAGCGTCCGGTTGCGCGTGCATCTGCCTGCGGGCAGGCTCGCGCGGGTGTGCGTGAACGGAGAAGATGTACCCTGGACGGTCAAAAAGCGCGACGGGTCTGCTTTTCCGTTTTCATTCGATGGGTCAGCTCCCGATTGCGATGTAGAGGAAGTTCAGTTTTCGTTTTCCGTCTATGAGGGGGCGGAAGTCAGGATCCGGCGCAAATGAACGATGCCGGCAGTGCGGCGCGCGATATTTTCGCGCGCCGTATTTTTTCATTGCAGCATTCACAAACTGTTGCCGTCAGGGCGCCGCAGGGGAGGCTTTCACACGTTTTTCATATAATAGGGAAAAGACGAGGGGATTGTCACCTTATTCTATGACATAAATGTATTGACAGTCGAATTGCGACATGGTATAATAATTGTGTATTTCCCATATCTGCCATTGCCCCGGACAGTCGGAGGGGGGAGACCGGGCCGGCGGCGGGAAAGTCCTGCTCGGCGTTTTTGTTGGGAGGATCACGGATGGATAAAACGATGCGGGATGCGCCGGAGCGGCGGCCCGATGAAGATAGTATGACAACCGAACAAGAGGAACGGACTTCGCATGAGGAGTCCGCAGTTGAGCCTGCTTCGCATCCGGAGCAGGCGTCTTTCGTTACGCACGATGGCGGTGAAAAAGGCGCGGACGTGGCGCTTTCCGCTCCGCAAAAGGCGCCGTTTACACCGCGCCGCGGGTTCCGTTACGGATGTTATCTGTTTGTCAAGCGCGCGTTCGATCTCATTTCGTCCGGGCTCTTTCTCATCGTGTTTTCCTGGCTCTACCTCATTCTTGCCATCCTGGTCAAATGCAGCGACGGCGGGCCGGTGTTCTACCGCCACAAGCGGGTCGGCAAGGGGGGAAAGGAGATCTATATCCCCAAATTCCGCAGCATGAAGAAGAATGCGGACAGGCTGGAGGATATGCTCACGCCCGAACAGCTCGAGCAGTACCGGCGCGAGTACAAGATCGACGACGATCCGCGCATCACCAAGCTCGGAAAGTTTCTGCGCAGGACCTCGCTGGATGAGCTGCCCAATATCTGGGCGATCTTCACGGGTGCGATCTCCGTGATCGGCCCTCGCCCGCTCATGCGTGAGGAGGTGGAAGAAAAGTACGGCGAAGATGCGGCAAAGCTGCTCTCCGTCAAGCCGGGCATGATCGGCTGGTGGGCGGCGAACGGCAGAAACAACTGTACCTACGAGAGCGGCGAGCGCCAGGCGCTCGAGCTGTACTATGTGGACCACTGCGGCGTGGGGCTGGATATCAAGATCATCTTCAAGACCATTGTCGGCGTGTTCCGCCGTACGGGCGCCAAATGAGAAAGCAAGTGAGAAAAGTATGAAGATCCTTCAGATCAGCAACTATTATCCTCCGCATATCGGCGGAGTGGAACAAGTCGCCTGCGATATCGCCCGCGTGCTGTCCGAAGAGGGCGCGGAGCAGAAGGTGTTCTGTTTCAACCACGAAAAGGGCGATCGCACGCAGGACGTGAACGGCGTTTGCGTGGTGCGGGCGGGGTGTTTTGCGAAGGTGGCTTCGCAGTCGCTCTCCCTCTCCTACGGCAGGCTGCTCCGGCGCACCTTCCGTGAATTTGCGCCCGACGTGGTAATCTTTCACTATCCCAATCCCTTCGGCGCGCATTTTCTGAAAAAACTGCTGAAAAAGCGCCCCGCATGTAAGCTCATCCTCTGGTGGCACCTGGATATCACGCGCCAGAAGCTGCTCGGCAAGTTCTTTGAAGGGCAGACGAAGTGGCTCCTGCGCCGCGCGCAGCGGGTGATCGCCACCAGTCCCAACTATATCGAGGGGAGCCGCCATCTCCTGTCCGTCAGGGAAAAGTGCACGGTCATTCCCTGCTGCGTGAGCGACGAACGCGTCTGTGCAGACGACGGGGCAAGGGCGCGCGCGCAGCAGATCAGGGCGGAACACGCGGGCAAATTTCTCTGTTTTGCGCTGGGGCGGCACGTTCCCTACAAGGGCATGGAATATCTTGTGCGTGCGGCGAAGCTGCTCGACGATACCTTTTTTGTCGCCATCGGCGGGTCAGGCCCTCTGACGCAGCAGCTCAAAACGCTTGCGCAGGGGCAGAAAAACGTCGCCTTTTTGGGCAGGATCTCCGATGTAGAACTCAAGGCATGGCTGCTCGCGTGCGACGTGTTCTGCTTTCCCTCCGTCACCAAGAACGAGGCGTTCGGCATCGCCCTTGCCGAGGCGATGGCATACGAAAAGCCTGCCGTCACCTTCACCATCGCGGGCTCGGGCGTCAACTACGTCAGTCTTGACAAGGTGACGGGCATTGAATGTCCGAACGGCGATGTGGAAGCGTATGCGCAGGCACTGCGCACGCTCGCCTCGGACGGCGCGCTGCGCCTTCGCTACGGCAGGGCGGCGCGCGAACGGGTCATGGAATATTTCACATACGGGCGTTTTGCACAGCAGGTGCGGCGCCTGATCGCGGAGTTATAACGCATGGAAAAAGTCTACGGGATCATCATGGCGGGCGGCGGCGGAACGCGGTTCTGGCCGCTCTCGCGCAAGGGTACGCCCAAACAGCTGCTCAATCTGAGCGGAAAAGAAGTCATGGTCAACGAGGCGATCGACCGTCTTACGCGGGTCGCCGCGTATGAGGATATCTATATCGTCACAAACTGCGAGCAGGCGGACAAAATGCGCGCCGTCACAACGGGGCGCATCCTGCCCGAGCGCATCCTCTCCGAGCCGTGCGCGCGCAATACCGCCGCCTGCATCGGCTATGCGGCGCTCAAGATCATGCGCGAGCGGGGGGACGGTGTGCTCGTCATCACGCCTTCCGACGCCTATATCCGGGATGAAGAGGCGTTCGGCAGGGTACTGGGCGTGGCGGTACGCACGGCTTCGTCCAGCAACAAGCTGGTCACCATCGGCATCACGCCCACCTTTCCCGCCACGGGTTACGGCTATATCCGCTATCGCGACGCACAGGGGGAAGTCAAACCCGTCGTCCGTTTCGTGGAAAAGCCAACCCGCAAAAAGGCGGAGGAATACATCAGGAGCGGCTGTTACGTCTGGAACAGCGGCATGTTCGTGTGGAAGGCGTCCGTCATCCTCAAAAAATTCAAGCGCCTTCTCCCCGATTTGTACGCGCAGCTCCTGAAGATCGCCGCGTCCTTCGGCAAGCCCGAGGAATCGCGCGTGCTGGAGGAGATCTATCCCGAACTTCCCTCCGTCTCCATCGACTACGGCATCATGGAGCGCAGCAAGGATATCCTCGTCATTCCCGGAGAATTCGGCTGGAACGATGTCGGCAGCTGGGACATGCTGGGCGTGCTTCATCCGCAGGACGAGGCGGGTAACGTGGTCGTCGGCAACGCCGTCAACGTGGATACGCAAAATACAGTCATCTATTCGAGCGGCAAGATGATCGCCGCCGTGGACGTGAGCGATCTCATCATCGTCGAAACGCCGGACGCCATTCTTGTATGTCCCAAGTCCAAGGCGCAGGACGTGAAAAAGATCGTGGAAGAACTCAAGGCAGAGGGCAGGGAGGAATTGCTGTGATGGATGCAGCTGCCGAATGGCACAGATGGTGCACCGACCCCGTCTTTGACGAGCAGACGCGCGCGCAGGTGCGCGCGATGTCGGAAGAGGAGAGGCAGGACGCGTTCTATTGCGAGCTCTCCTTCGGAACGGGCGGGCTGCGCGGCATCATCGGCGCGGGCACCAACCGCATGAACGTCTATACCGTGGGCAAGGCAACGCAGGGGCTTGCCGACTTTATCCGCACACAGAGCGCTGCGGGCAGCGTGGTCATCGCCTATGACAGCCGCAGGATGTCCAAAGAATTTGCGCTCGATTCCGCCTGCATCCTTGCCGCCAACGGCATCCGGACATATCTGTTCGAGGATCTGCGCCCCACGCCCGAGCTCTCCTTTGCAGTGCGCCGCCTCGGGGCGACGGCGGGCATCGTCATCACGGCAAGCCACAATCCGCCCGCCTACAACGGCTATAAGGTCTACTGGAGCGACGGCGGACAGATTGTCCCGCCCTACGACGCGCGCATCATCGCTTCCATCGGCGCCGTCGCCGACTATGCTTCGATCCGGCGCATGAGCGCGGAGCAGGCAAAGGCGTGCGGGCTGTTGAGCGTGATCGGCAAAGAGGTGGACGACGCCTATACGGCGGAGATCGAAAAGCTCGTGCTGCGCCCTGCGCTTGTGCGCGAGATGGGAAAAAAGCTCAAGATCGTCTATACGCCGCTGCACGGTACGGGAAATCTGCCCGTACGGCGCGTGCTCGTCGAACTGGGCTTCGAACACGTCTATGTCGTGCCCGAGCAGGAGGCGCCGGACGGCGATTTTCCCACAGTGGAATATCCCAATCCGGAGGACAAGCGCGCTTTCCGTCTGGCGCTGGAGCTGGCGGAACGGGTGGGGGCGGACCTTGTGCTCGCCACAGACCCGGACGCGGACCGGCTGGGCGTGTACTGCCGCACCAAGGATGGCGGGTACTATCCCTTTACGGGCAACATGAGCGGGCTGCTCATCGCGCAGTATCTGCTCTCGGCGCGCGAAGAGCTGGGCATGCTTCCCGCCCGCCGCGCGGACGGCGCGCTCGTCACGACCATCGTATCTTCCGATATGGTATATCCCGTTGCGGCGCGCTACGGGCTCACCGTCATCCGTACGCTCACGGGCTTCAAATATATCGGCGAACAGATCAAAAAGTTCGAGCAGGCGCTCGCTGCAAACGGGGGCATACCGGACGCCGGAAAGGGCGCCTATGTCTATGAATTCGGTTTTGAAGAGAGTTATGGCTGTCTCGTCGGCACCTACGCGCGCGACAAGGACGCCGTGATGGCAGTCACCGCGCTGTGCGAGGCGGCGGCATATTACGCGAGCCTGGGCAAGACGCTTGCCGACGTCATGTCCGATATGTATGAAATGTATGGCTACTATGCGGAGGACCTTGCTTCCGTCACGCTCAAAGGCGCCGACGGCGCGCGCAGGATCGCGGATATGATGTCCGCTCTGCGCTGTGCGCCGCCCGCCGAAGTGGGCGGAAGGCGCGTTGCGGCGCTGTGCGACTATGCCTGCGGGCTGCGCCGCGAACTTTCAACGGGCAGAGAGGAGCCCTGCGGCCTTCCCAAGAGCAACGTACTGTATTTTGAACTGGAGGGGGACGCGTGGTGCTGCGTGCGTCCCTCGGGAACGGAGCCGAAGATCAAATTCTACTTCGGCGTAAAGGGAAACTCCTGCGCGGATTCCAAGACGCAGCTTGCCGCGCTCCGGGCGGGTTTCCTGCAGCTTTTTACAGAGGACTGAATATGGCGCAGAATGAAATGATAAAACTCATCCCCGTGTTCAAGGACTACATCTGGGGCGGAACAAAGATCCGCGATCTGCTCAAAAAGGATACGGGAGAGCTGGAGCATGTGGCGGAAAGCTGGGAATTTTCCACCCATCCGGACGGACAGAGCGTCATCGCCAACGGCAAATTCGCAGGCAAGACGCTCTCCGAATACTTTGCCTCCATCGGCTGGAAGCGCGCCGGCGCATACGGCGAAGAGCACAAGCGGCTGCCCTTCATGGTAAAATTCATAGATGCGCGCGAAAATCTGTCTATACAGGTGCATCCGACCGAAGCATATGCCCGCCGTCATGAAAACGACAACGGCAAGAACGAAATGTGGTATATCGTGGACGCCGAAGAGGACGCGTTCATTTACGTCGGCTTCAACCGCAACACGAGCCGCAAGGAAGTCGCGCGCAAAGGGGGATTCCTTCTTCATCCCTGCGGGCACTGTGCATGCCATCGGCGCGGGATGCCTGATCTGCGAGATCCAGCAGACGTCCAATATCACCTATCGCCTGTATGACTACGGCAGGGTGGATCACGACGGAAAACCGCGCAGGCTGGACGTCAAAAAGGCGCTCGACGTTTTGGACTATCAGAAGATGGAGATCGACCGCGATGAAGAGAGCGGCCTCTATCATATCGGTGCGCCGTCCAAAAAAACGCTCGCCCGCACCGACTGGTTTACGGTGACGAAGTACGATGTGGACGGCGATCTGAAGATCACCTCCATGCGTTCGCCCTATACGCAGTACAAAGTGCTCATCGTGGTGTACGGCGAGGGGGAGATCGAGCGGCCCGAGGGCCTGGAGCGTTCTGCGGTCGGTTACACCTGGCTTTTGAAACAGCAGGCGCCGCTGCACATCCACGGGCATTGTTCCATGCTCGTCGTCAATCTGTAGGAGGAAAAATGAAGATCGCCGTCGATTGCAGATATCTCGGAAAGTCCGGGATCGGCCGCGTTTGCGAGGGGATCCTGGACAATCTGGACTATACCGCCGACGAATATTTTCTGATCGGGGACGCAAAGCGCCTTGCGCCCTATCGTGCGGCGCATATCATCGAAGATGACGGCGATCCCTTTTCCGTCGGGGGCATGCTGCGTTTCCCCAAAAAGGTAAACAAGCTCTGCGACTGCATCATCATTCCCAATTTCATCATCCCGTTCGGGATTGGGATCCCCGTCTATCCCGTCATGCACGATCTTATCTTTCTGGATATGCCAAAGATCATGACGCGCGGGAAGATCGACTATCTGCTCAAAAAAATGCTGCTGCGGCGCTGTATGAAGAAGGCGAGGAAGATCGCATGCGTATCCGAATTCACGCGGTCCAGGTGCAGGCATTATTTCCCGAAATTTGCAGATAAATATTATGTGAACTACAACGGGCTGTCCAAGGATGTTCTGTCGTTCGACGGGAGCGCGACGGAAAAGAGCAACACCATCGTATATGTGGGCAATGTCAAACCGCATAAGGGGCTTGCCACACTGATCGAAGCGTACAAGATGCTTCCTTCGGGGAAGTTCCGGCTCAAGATCATCGGCGAGCGCGAAGGCTTTCTTACGGGAATGAAGGCGGAGCAGCTCGACCATGAGGGCGTGATCTTCACGGGCAGGCTTTCGGATGAAGATCTTCTGCGTGAGATCGCATCTGCCGCTTTTCTGGTCCAGCCCTCTCTGTACGAGGGTTTCGGACTTCCGCCGCTGGAGGCTCTCTGGCTCGGCACGCAGCCCATCCTGTCAGACATTCCTGTGTTCCGTGAGATCTACGACGGGTTTCCCGTTGTATTTTTTGAAGCGGGCAACGCGCAGGCTTTGAAGGAAGCGCTCCTTGCTCCCGTTGCGGACAGACCTTCCGTCAGAGAAAAGATCCTTCAAAAATTTAGTTATTCTCATTTTGTGGATCGTTTGAGAAAAAATATCTATGCCATTGAGGGTTGACGTGGAAACGCAAAAGGATCGTTCACCGAATATTTATATGGAGACGAATGATAAATCCGCAAATATGTTTATGCTGGATTCCTTTATTCATTTGTTTGCGTTTATCAGCGTTTTATTGATCGGTGCGGATAAATGGGGGATCGATGTCGGAATCAATTTGCGTCTTGATCAGCTTTTTCTCGTCATTCTTTCAGTTCTGATCTTCCTGAAGAACGGATTCTATTTTTCATACAATCCTTGGATCATAAGCTTTTTGTTGTTTTCATTTATTTCTGTTCTCTTTGCTGTGAGTATGTTCCGCGGAGCACTTTACTTTTGTTCCATCGTCTACAATGTCATATTTCTGTTTTACGGCTTCACAAATTATATCAAACTGTATGGGATTAAGCGCTTTATCCGGATGTTCCGGATGACCTTGTATGTACAATTTGCGATCCTTTTATTGCAGTTTTTGCTGAAAGCTGTATTTGATTATGAATTGTCGGTGCTTCCCTCGTATGGAGAACATTTAGGAGTGCTCCGGTTTAATCTATGGTTTTATGAGCCGAGCTATCTTGCGACCTATCTGTCTTTTTGGTTTGCACTCTCATTATATATGTTTTTAATTGAAAGAAACAG
>CAJFNH010000059.1 GCA_904394195.1 Candidatus Gallimonas caecicola | reverse complement strand
TACTTCTTTCAGAGAGATTTGCCCCTCCCCTTCGCCGAACTCAATATTTACGCTGATATGACTGTCCGGTTCTTTGTGGGACAAAAGAACCAGCGTCTCAACATGGCGGGTCTGCGGAAACATATCGAAGGGCTCGGCACAGTCGATGCTGTACCTGTATGCGGGCGATTCCGCCTTGACGAGCGCGCCGTTCTGCTCCACGAGCGAGCCCGTCAGCAGCCCCACGTCTCGCGCGAGCGTAGCGGGATCGCAGGAGATCATCACGATCTTTTTCACCTGCCTGCGGATGAGCAGGTCGATGACGCCGCGCGCTACGCCCGCCCGGGGCGGATCGAGTACGACGAGCGCCTCCGGCTCGCGTTCGAGCACGCCTTCCAGAAGATCTTCCACCTTGCCGCACAGATTTTCCATTCTGCCGTCAAGCGCATTGTCCGCACGCAGCCTTTCGGCACAGTCGTGCGCCTCGGGAACGACCTCGATACCGTACGCCCTTTTGCACTTTCCGGCAAACTTTGCCGTAAGCAGGCCGCCGCCCGCGTAACAATCGATCACCGTGTCCCCTGCCTCCGCAAAGGAAAGAGCACGCTCATAGAGTCTGGTACGGACATTTTCGTTGACCTGCACGAAGGTGCGCGGCCCTACCTCATAAGTGATGCCGCCCTCCTGACAGTCATAAAATCCTGGGCCCTTGAGCAGCCGGAACTCCTCGCCGAAGATGACGTTGGTGCGCGCGGTGTTGACGTTCAGCCAGAAGCTGTATTCGGGAAACACCTTGTCGAGCAGAAAGAAAAAATAATCGATGCCCTTGAGTTCGGGTACGGTCGTCACAAGTGTGACGATATACTTTTTGCGCAGTTCCCGCACCACGATATGGCGGATCTGCCCCGTGCATGTCTCTTCATCATAGCCGTCCAGACCGCACTTTTCCATAAAGCCGGTCAATGCGCCGATCAGCGCGCCCGCCCATTCGGGATGCAGCGGGCAGTCCTGCGTGGGCACGATCCTGTGCGTACGTTCCGCAAAAAAGCCGACCACGTTCTTGCCGTCGCGCTGCCCCACGGGGAGCTGGAGCTTGTTGCGGTAGCCATACTCCTTTTCGCTGCGCTCGCAAGCGGACACATCGACGTCCAGCCCCGCGATCTTGCGGAACGCGTCCTTTACAAGGCCCGTCTTGAATTTGAGCTGCATGTGGTACTTGAGGTGCTGGAGCTGACACCCGCCGCACCTGCCGAACACAGCGCATCTGGGACGCACGCGCAGTTCGGCGGGCGTGAGCAGTTCCTCGACGCGCGCGTAGGCGATGTTGCCCTTGACTTTGAGCACGCGCACTTCGGCGCGTTCGCCGGGCAAAAGGCGCGGGACAAACAGGGTCACGCCATTCTTGCGCGCGACCCCCTCTCCCTGCGTTCCGAGCGCAGAGCATGTCACCGTCAATATATCGTTCTTTTCCACGCCGCTCACCTCCCGATGCGCCTGATCGCGCCGTCCGCCGCGTTCTGGCAAAGAAATATCATGTAATCGTAGAGGGCAAACACCACCGTCCCCCCCACAAAGAGGATGAGAAAGAAGTGCTGCGAGACGAAGGGATACCACGTCAGCTGCGTAAGTCCGAGAAACTCCTCCAGGACCACCCAGGCAAGCCAGAGGGAGCAATCGAACCAAGCCGCTTTGACGAGGAAGATCCCCCCGTGCAGCAGCTTGCGCCTGACATATTTTTTCTGAATGTAATTGGCGAGCGGATGCAGCCCGAAAAATACGACGAAGGGCAGGATCTGCATGACGCCCAGCACAAAGCCCGTGAACAAAAAGGCAAGGATGACCGCCCCCGCATAAGCGAGGCAATAGCCGAAGACCTGCCCTTTGGCAAGCGGCACCATGAGCGCAAATACCGCGATAAGATATCCCGCTGCCAGCAGAACGTCCACATAGGAGCCCAGCGTCAGCGCGAGCGCGGCAACGGCGCAGGCGATCGCCGAAAGCGCGATTTCAAAGGAGCGCGATTGCTTTTTCATATTTGATCGATTTTCTCAATCCGATATCATTTCTCGCACGAGGAAGGATGCCTTCCCGCCTGTTTCCTGCAAATGTTTGACCCTTCCGTCTGCTGCGCATGCGCTCCGCAGCCACCTCCCCTAAAAACCCTTCGGCTTTCCAGGGGAGGCAAAGACAGGAAACCTGTCCTTGCTATAAAACCATGCGCGAGGAAGGTTGCCTTCCGCTGCGCGCCTCTATTTGCCGCTCACGCGGCTTATGCGGAAAGGTGAATGTGCGGGCGCTAAACTGTTGCGACTGCCCGCACAGAGGAAAACCGAACGCAGAGCCGCAGGCGAACGTTGGGTTTTCCTTCCCCTCACGACGTTTCTTTTCGTCTGTTCGAAAAGAAACGTGTGAATACTTTTTCACCTGCAGTTGCAGCACAGATTGAACAGACAGTTCACGCACAGGAAGGTATAGCAGAAAGAGAAGCACTGCGAGCACCAGTTGCCCCCCATCTGCTCGTCACCGCCCGTTGCGGGATCGGGATTGGTGTTGGGCGCCCCGCCCGTCTGCTGGCGGTAGTCCGCGCGGCTCTTGAGTTTTTCATACGCCTCGCGGTACTTGGCGTTGCCGCCGTCCATCTGAATGGCGATCTCGAGCTGCTTTTTGCTCTCCTGCATCCAGTTCTTTTTATAGAACACGACGGACTGCAGATAGTGCCATTCCGCGTTACGCTCGTTGAAGTCGTCGAGGAGCTGCTGCGCGCGGGCGATATCCCCGTTGCGGATGGCTTCGGAGACCGCTTCGAACGAGGATGCGCCCGAAGTGTTGCTTGCCTTTTCGCGGCGCTCCTCCATGATCTCGTTATAGGCGGCGTCCAACCGCTCGAGCATGCGGGCGGCGTTGTTGCCCTCCTCGCCGTCCTTCCACTTCTCCTCGTTGTAGATCTCCTTGAGGCGCTCGTAGCACGCTTTGATCTCCTCGTCCGAGGCGTTCTCATCCACCTGTAAGAGTCTGTAATTGTCCTTGTTCATAGCCGTTCCTTTATAAATTCTTTCTTGTTTCAGGACCCGTCGCAGCTCTCGCCAAGACAGGTGCACAGTCCCGTGCACGCAGCCTCTGCGCAGCATTCCTGCGCAGTCGCACCCATATCTGCCCGGGCATGTTGCTTTTTGATCTTTCCCTTTTCCGCAAGAAAAATAAGATCGTTATACTCCTTTCGGTATGTCTCGTTTTCCGGGCTCTCCGCAAGCGCCCGCTTCAGGCATCGCCTGCTCTCGGAATACCACTTCTTCGCGCGGAAAATTTTTGCCTGCACGAAGTACCATTCGGCGCCGCGCTCCCCGAACTGTTCCAGAAGCTCCTGCGCCCGCTGCAGTTCACCGCGCTCCAGGCAGCCGCGCACTTCGCCGAACGGATCCTGCGCATCGTATGCCGCTTCGCCCTCGGGCATGGTGCCCTCCCGCGACGCGGACATACCCCCTTCCGGCACATCGTCTTCGGACATGGCATGCCCCTTGTTCATGCCTTGAGCTCCTTGAGTTCACCCGACATTTCCCGGTAGGGCTCGCCGCGCATGACGCGCTGCGTCTCCAGCGGGATGCCGCGCAGGATGACATTGTCGGTAAGGTCGCGGTTGAAATAGAACTTCACGCCCGCAAGCCCTTCGCGCATGGCATAAAAGAGGGTATCAAACAGAAAGGCGATCTCCTGCCCCTGCGCCTGCATGAGCTCCGCGCGCGTCGCGCAGCCGTAGGCGAGCACAAAGGGATTGTAACGCTTCTTTTTGACGTCCTTCTCGTAGTCGTCCAGCGCGTCGATGAGATACACCCATTTTCCGACGGCATAGAACAGGTCCTCCGCCGCGGGCGTCGAACGTTCCCCCATGAAGTGGGCGCACAGCCCGCGCATGAGCTGCGCGGTCGGCTCCGCCGCCTCGTCCGGAGAGGGAGAACGCTTTTTTTCCACCTCCGCCTGCGCGGAAGCGTATTCTTCCACGAGCGAGACAAGGGCGGGATAGCGCTTTTTGGCGCGACGATATCCCTTTTTGAACCAGGCGCGTTTGACCCTGCCGCCGCTGCCGTCCGTGATATCGTCGGCGAGTTTGTAGTAGGTAAGCACGGTGTTGAGGGCGCCCAGCTCCATCGTGAGATCGTCCACGGCGGCGATGGGTCGCTTGCGGATGGCGTGCTCAAAGCAGTTCTGCCGCTCCACCCGGACATCCGTACCCGTCATGTTATGCAGGAGCGCCGACAAAAATGTGACGTCGTAAGTGAGTCCCAGCCGTGCGCGCTGCCCGCACGAGGCGCCGATGGACTTGCACAGCCCGCAGTAGAGCGCCTTGTAGAGCATGAAGTCCTTGATCAGCAGGTTGGGCAGATCGTAGCGAACGTAACCGAACACGCCTTATTCTCCCCTGTAAAATCCGACTTTGCGATATACCTTGGAGAGCGTCTTTCTTGCCGTGCGGAAGGCGTTCTGCGCACCCCGTTCCAGAACGGAGGCAAGGTATGCCTTGTCGGCAAGCAGGCGGCGCTGTTCCTGCTGGATGGGCGTGAGCACGTCGGCGACCGTCTCGCCGACCGCCGTCTTGAATTCACCGTATCCCCTGCCCTCGAATTCCTTCTCCGCTTCGGCAACCGTGCAGCCCTTGAAGGAAGCGTAGATATTGAGCAGGTTGGTCACGCCCGGCTTATCCTCGGCGGCAACGACGCGGCCGTCGCTGTCCGTCACGGCGCGGCGGAACTTGCGCATGACGGTGTCTTTATCGTCCGCAAGATAGACGGAGGCGTTGGGGTTTTCGTCCGACTTGCTCATTTTATGAAGGGGATCCTGCAGCGAATTGATCTTGGCACCCTCCTTGAGGATATACCCCTCGGGCACGCGGAAGGTCTCGCCGTAGCGGTTGTTGAAGCGGATGGCGATATCGCGCGTGATCTCCAGGTGCTGGCGCTGATCGATGCCCACAGGCACCACGTCCGCCTGATATAAAAGGATATCCGCCGCCATCAGAACGGGGTAGTCCATCAGCCCCATGTTGACGTTTTCGGGATGCTTTGCGCTCTTATCCTTGAACTGCGTCATGCGCTCCATTTCGCCCACATAGGTCAGCGTATTGAGCACCCATGTGAGCTCCGCATGGGCAGACACGTTGGACTGCACATACAGCGTGCATTTTTCCGGATCGATGCCGCAGGCGATATAGAGCGCGGCGAGCTCCAGCGTGCGGCGGCGCAACTGCGCCGGCTCCTGCCGCACCGTGATGGCATGCATATCCGCGATCGCATAATAGCAGGTAAATTCGTTCTGCAGCTTTACCCAGTTGCGGATAGCGCCCGTATAGTTGCCGATGGTCAGATTCCCGCTTGGCTGTACCGCCGAGTATAAGACTTTTTCTTCCATGTTTCTCTCGAAAAATAAGATTTCACGATGATTATACCACATTCGCCCGTAAATTGCAATGGTTGGATGCTTTACGGTGATAAAATTGTTGTGAAGTATCTGTGCACGTCTTTCACAAAGGACGAAACGCAGATATGCACGCAGCCCGCCGTCTGTTGACGGCGGACTGCGCATTTCAGTTACGATACGAATTTCAGCACCTCTTCAAACATCTTGTCCGGAGAGACCGTCTGTTTGAACAGGATGGGCTTGTAACGGATGGACTTGAGCGCTTCGGGCACCTTCATCGCCGTCAGCAAATTGATGCGCTTGATCCCCTTGAAGCTGTCCTTGACGTCGTTGCCCGTCAATGCGTAATACACCGACTGCGGGAACTTATAGGGACTTGCCGTGGAGACGACCACCATGGGCACGGGCTCCGCCTTGGGGTTATCCTTTCTCACTTTCTCTTCATAGCGCTGGGCAACGCTCATCGCCACGCCCGTGTGTGTATCCATCGGATAGCCGTATTCTTCGAAGAAATCATAGATGCAGTCCACCGTAGCGTTCTCATTCGCATATGCCGCGAAAAATTCGCTGCGGATCTGCTTGAGTTCCTCGGCGCGGATCGAATAGCTCCCCTTGGCGGCGAGTTGCGCCATGCGCTCTTTGGTGAGCGCCGCATCCCGCCCCGAAAGCTCGAAGATGAGCCGCTCGAGGTTGGAGGAGACGAGGATATCCATGGAGGGAGACATCGTCTTGTAGAAGGGACGTTTTACATCGTACGTTCCGTTCTTCCAGAAATCGGTGAGCACGTTGTTGGTATTGGAAGCACACACGAGCGTTCCCACGGGAAGGCCCATCTTCTTTGCATAATATGCCGCCAGGATATTGCCGAAATTGCCCGTAGGCACGGTGAAATTCACCTTGTCGCCCGCCTTGATCTGATCGGATGTGACCAGGTCGCAGTACGCCGAGAAATAGTAGCAGATCTGTGGTGCGAGCCGCCCGAAATTGATGGAGTTTGCCGAGGAGAGCAGATATCCCTTTTCCGCAAGCTGCTTTTTACATTCTTCCGAGCCGAAGATCTTTTTGACGCCCGTCTGGCAGTCGTCGAAATTGCCCTTGACGGCAACGACGTTGACATTGCTCCCTTCCTGCGTGCACATCTGCAATTTTTGCATCTTGGAGACGCCGTCATCCGGGTAGAACACCATGATCCTGATGCCTTCTGCGTCTTTGAATCCCTCAAGCGCAGCCTTGCCCGTGTCGCCGCTGGTGGCAACGAGGATGAGGATCTTTTCCCTGATACCGACGAGATCGCACCCCTTGCGCAGAAGGTAGGGCAGCACGGTGAGCGCCATATCCTTGAAGGCGCAGGTGGGGCCGTGATAGAGTTCGAGCATGAACATCCCGTTCTCCACCTTGACGAGGGGAGCGGCGTCGCCGTCATCGAATTGGGAATATGCCTCTTTGAGCGCAGACAAAAGCTCGTCCTTGTCGTATTCGTCAAAATACTTGGAAAGAACGAGGGCGGCGCGCTCGGGATAGTCCATCGCGAGCATACGCTCCATCTCCTCCGCCGAAACGGAGGGGGATTTTTCGGGGACGAAGAGCCCGCCGTCCTCGGCAAGCCCCTGCACGACGGCCTCGGCGCCCGTGACGCGTCCCTTCCCCCGCGTGCTTACAAAATACATGAGTTTCCTCCTTCAGGGGCAAAGCGCCCTCTTAACGCCCGAAAACGCCCCTTGTAAAGAAAGGGACGTAACGGGAAATGTGTTCTGAACGTTTTTCTCGGGACGAGCCGCCAAAAAGGGCGGCCGCCTGCCGGCTCAAAGGTACTTCTTTGCGAATTCGGGAAGTTCCTCTTCCGCGCAGCTGCAGGTGATATAGATGGTGAGAGAGCGCATGAGGGCGACTTTCTCGAGCATATAGAAGAGCTGCGCCATATCCTTGATGGCCTTGCCGGCGATGCGTGCCACGCCGTCGACATA
>CAJFNH010000058.1 GCA_904394195.1 Candidatus Gallimonas caecicola | reverse complement strand
ATCCTCGCCGCAGCGCACCAGAAGCCCCTCCTTTGCCGAGGCGCACACCACCGTGCCCGCGGCAACGGGCGCGTCGCACGCCTGCACGCGCGCCGCAAAGCAGCCGAGCGTGAGCCCTGCGCACACGGCATAGGCGAGCGGGGCGGGCGAGAGCGCGCGGATGAGCGCGCTCACCTCGCGGGCGGGGCGGGAAAAGTCTACCTGCGTGCGCGCCGTCTTGCGGCACACCGTTCCCTCCCCCTGCTTTGTGAGCGTGACGTTCCCGCGTTGGATGCGCAGCGCGGCGTCCGGCATGAGCCGCGCGCCGAGCACGGAAAGTTTTTCGGTGAGCGTGCCGCAGGTGTCCTCCTCCCCGATGGGAAGGCTCTCCTGCAAAAAGATATCGCCGGTGTCCAGCCCGATATCCGTGCGCATGATGGTGACGCCCGTCTCCGCCTCCCCCGCGAGGATGGCGGCAGAGATGGGCGAAGCGCCGCGGTATTTGGGAAGCAGGCTCGCATGCACGTTCCACACGCCCATGGGAAAGAGATCGAGCACCTCCTGCGTCAGGATCTGCCCGTATGCGCAGGTGACCATCATATCGGCGCCGAATACGCGCAAATCGGCGGCATGCTCGCGCAGGCGCGCGGGCTGCAGCACGGGAAGGCACAGCTCCTGCGCCGCCCGTTTGACGGGCGGGGGCGTGAGGAGATGTTTTCTGCCCTGCGGTCTGTCCGGCTGCGTGAGTACGGCGCAGATTTCAAACCTCTGCGCCAGCGCCCGCAGCACGGGTACGGCAAATTCGGGAGTCCCCGCAAATATCATCTTCATATGGATGCTCCGTTTTTATCTGCCCGGCGCGCCCGAAGGCGCGCCGTATGCGTACGCCGGCGCCTTCAGTCCTCGACGTCGTGTACGTTCTTTGCCTTGTCGGTATAAAGGACGCCGTCAAGATGGTCGAGTTCGTGACAGACGGCGCGCGCGAAAAAGCCGCGCGCCACAAGGGAGCAGCGGTTGCCGTTCCTGTCCGAAAAGACCACTTTGACTTTATCGGGACGGGTGACGGTGCCCGCCTTGCCGCGCACGGAAAGGCAGCCCTCCGGCCCCGTCTGTTCCCCCTTCTGCGAGACGAGAACGGGGTTGACCATCTCAAAGAAGCCCTCTTCCACGTCCACCTGTACGGCGCGGACGGGCACGCCCACCTGGGGCGCCGCAAGCCCGGCGCCCTCTGCGTTTTTCAGCGTCTCCTTCATGTCGTCGAGCAGCTGTGCGAGCTCCCCGTCAAAGCGCGTGACGGACTCGCACACCCGGCGCAGAACGGGATCGCCCACCTGTACAATTTCACGGATCATATCATTCACCTTACTTTTCAGCTTAAATTGGAGGGATTTTCCTCCACCCATACGAGCACGTCCTTGTATTTCACGCCCGAGACGATCTCATAGATGCGCGCAAGCAGCCGGCGTGTGGTCAGGCGCATGAGCACCTGGTAGCGGTGTCTGCCCTGGATGCGCTTGATGGGCGCGTGCATGCGGTTGAAAAACAGAAAATCCCCGCTCGCCTCCATGTACACCGCCTGCAGCTTTTCATACACCTCGCGCAGCGCGCCGAGCGCGGCGCGCTCCTCCGCCGCCGACACCATGACGCGCACGATGAGGGCGAAGGGCGGGAACATGGTCGCCGCACGCATGTTCACCTCATGGCGGTAGAAGCCCTCGTAGTCATACGCCGCGGCAAAGCGAAGGATGGGATTGTCGGGGTCGTACGTCTGCAAAATGACGTCCCCCTTCTCGCTCCCCCGCCCGCTCCTGCCCGCGACCTGCGTGACGAGCTGAAAGGTGCGTTCGTTGCTGCGGTAGTCGGGGAAGTGCAGGCTCATATCGGCATCCAGGATGCCCACGAGCGTGACGAGGGGGAAGTCGTGCCCCTTTGCCACCATCTGCGTGCCCACAAGGATGTCCGCCTCGCGCTGCGAAAATTGCTTGAGGATGCGGTAGTGCCCCTCTTTCCCGCCCGTCGTATCGTTGTCCATGCGCAAAATTCTTGCAGACGGGTAGAGTTTTTTCAGCTCACCGACCACGCGCTGCGTGCCCGTGCCGGAATAGTAGATGTGCCGCCCCCCGCAGGAGGGGCACGCCTCGAGCATCTTATAGCGCGCGCCGCAGTAGTGGCACTTGAGACAGTTTTCCTCACTGTGATAGGTGAGCGAGACGTCGCATTGCTCGCACTTGGCAACATAGCCGCAGTCGCGGCAGAGCACCGTCTGCGAATATCCCCTGCGGTTGAGAAAGAGGATGGCCTGCTGCCCCTCGTCCAGGCAGCGCGCAAGGCGTTCGCGCAGCGCTGCCGAAAAGGGCGACGGGTTGCCGCGGCGCACCTCCCTGCGCATGTCCACGATCTGCACGTCGGGCAGAGGGCGGGCGTTGATGCGCTCGGGCATGCGCACGAGCGCAAATTCGCCGTCCAGCGCACGCTTGTATGTTTCCACCGAGGGGGTGGCGCTGCCCAGCACCAGCTTGCAGCCGTTGTGCTTTGCGCGCAGCAGCGCAATGTCGAAGGTGTTGTAGCGGGGCGCACTCTCCGAGGCATAGCTGCCGTCGTGCTCTTCGTCCAGCACGATGACGCCCACATTTTCGACGGGCGCGAACACCGCCGAACGTGCGCCGATGGCGATGCGGGCGCTCCCCTCGCGCAGGCGCTGCCATTCGTCGAAGCGCTCCCCCGCCGAAAGGGCGCTGTGCAGGATGGCAGCCGCAGAGCCGAAGCGCGCGCGCAGCTGGGAGAGCATCTGCGGCGTGAGAGAAATTTCCGGCACGAGGAAGATCGCCGTCTTGCCCGCGGCGAGCGCGTCGGCAATGAGCGTGAGGTACACCTCCGTCTTGCCGCTGCCCGTCACGCCGTGCAACAGCGTGACCGTCTTTTGGGTATTTCCGATCGCCTCGACGGCGCGCCGCTGGGCAAGGGTCAGGGCATGCCCCCGCTCTTTGCCCTCCATTCCCTTGTAGGGATCGCGCAGGACGCGCCGCTTTTCAAAGGCGACGGCGCCCTTTTTTTCCAGCGCGTTGACGGCGGCGCCGAACTGCTCGCGCAGCCGCGCGGCGTCCGCCTCGCCGTGCTCCTTGAGGTATTGCAGGCAGGCTGCCTGCTGCGGTGCATTTTTTGTGGGGACGTCCTGCACAAAGCGCACAAAGGTGCGGTAGGTCTCCGAGACCTTCCCCGTGCGCATCTCGGGCGGGATGAACAGCCGCAGGCACAGGGCGAGCGGCACGCGAAAGCGGCGGGCAATCGCCTGCGCAAGGGCAAGGCACTCGGCATTGACGGCGGGCGTTCCCTCCTCCACGCGGTACACCTTTTTCAGTTTTTCGGCGGGATAGTCGCTCGTCTCCTTCACGCGCACGACAAAGCCGGTCGCGGCGCTCCGCCCGAAGGGCACGGCAACGCGCGCGCCCGCCTGAACGGGCGCGTCGCACACATAATCGAAGATCTTGTCCACCTCGCTGTGCGCGATATCGACGATGACTTCACAGATCATAATTTCCGCAATGAAGAAAGAAGCCCCGCGCAAAGGACGGGGCGCTTGCTTTCAGGGTCAGTCGTGCACGCTCGTGACTTTCCCGTTCATGATCTCCTGGCAGGCGAGGACGATCTCCTTCTGCTTGCCGGGAAGTTCCGTCACGCCCGCGGACTGCATCTGCTCGATGATCTGGCGCGTACGCTTTGCGACCACCACGCACAGTTCGTAGCGGCTCGCGGGTTCCTCCTCCGTGCCCAGCTTGCGGATGAGGGCGTCCACCGAAGGCTCATTGATCATATCTTTTTCTCCTTTTCTTTGCGGATAATATCCTGAATTTCACGTTTTGCGCGCTGCAAGTCGTCATTGACGACGACGTAGTCGTAAAGGGGCGCCTGGTCGAGCTCATAGCGCACGCGGCGCATCCTCTCATGCAGCGCCTCCTCCCCTTCCGAGCCCCTGCCCGCAAGGCGGCGCTCCAGCTCCTGCATGGAGGGCGGCGTGACCATGATGAGCACGGTACATGCGGGCATGAGCCGCTTGGCGTTGAGTCCGCCCACCACGTCGATCTCGAGCAGAACGGACTTTCTTTTGAGCTGGCGCTCGACGAAGGAGCGCGGCGTGCCGTAAAAATTGCCGAAATGCTCGTCGTATTCCAGAAAGTCGTTGGCGGCGATGCGGTCGCGGAACTCGTGTTCACTGATAAAGAAGTATTCCCTGCCGTTTGCCTCACCGGGGCGGGGCGCGCGCGTGGTGCAGGAGACAGAGCCGGCCAGCCCGTCATCTTCGGCGAGCAGCATGCGGGCAAGCGTTCCCTTGCCTACGCCGGAAGGTCCCGAAATGACAACAAGAACGTTTCTCATGCGTTACTCCAAATTCTGTATCTGTTCGCGGACCTTTTCGATCTCGTTCTTCATGGCAAGGGCGAGCGCGGTGATCTGACGGTCGCTCGATTTGCTGCAGACGGTGTTGCATTCGCGGTTGAATTCCTGCACCAGGAAGTCGAGCTTCCTGCCCACTTCGGGGAGCGTGCAGATCTCGCGGAACGCCTTGATATGCGCGCGCAGGCGGGTGAGCTCCTCATCGATATTGCACTTGTCGGCATAGACCGCAGCCTCGGTCAGGATGCGCGTTTCGTCCACCTTGCCGGCAAGGTATTCGCCGATGCGCTCGGTGAGCTTTTCGCGGTACTCCTGCGCGACGAGAGGCGCGCGCCCGGAGATGGACTGCGTCAGCTCCTCGATGGTCTGCATGCGGGAGAGCAGGTCCGCCTCCAGCCGCTGACCCTCCTTCTCACGCATCTTCGTAAGGGAGGTGAGCGCCTCCTCCAGCGCCCGTTCGAGCGCGGAGACGAGCGCCTCGTCCGCCTCGCCGCTCTCCTCGGTGCGCACCACGTCGGGCAGGCGCAGATAGAAGGTGAGCGACGTATCGTCCGCCACGTCCGGGAGCGCCGCCTTGAGCTGCTGCGCCGCCCTGTGATAGGCGCGCGCAACGCTGATGTCCGCCGTGAAGTTCTTTTCCTTTTCGCGCTTGTCCGTGCAACTGACGAACACGTCGACGTGGCCGCGGGTGATATATCTGCGCACGATGGCGCGGATGTTTTCCTCCTGCGCAAGAAAGATGCGCGGGCACTTGACGGACAGGTCGAGAAAACGGTTATTGACCGACTTGACTTCCGCCGTCAGCTCTACGCCGCCCTCGCTGCAGACCCCTCTGCCGTACCCCGTCATGCTCTTCATGCGCACAACCTCCCGTTGTATCGATTTATTATACCACGCGCCGCGCGAGATTTCAAGTGTTTTGCCCTTTTTTTCGCAAGTTTCGCCCGGGAAGCACAAAAATACCCGCCGGCGGAAGCAACTCCCCCCGGAACTTCGTTTTTACAAAAAATGCCGCCGTGCGAAAAGGCGCACGGCGGCTCATGGAAAATAACGGCTATACTTACGGAAGCGGTACATTCACGCGGCCCCGAAAAGAGCGGGACGTGTGCGAAAAACGGCGCATTTCAGGCGGCAAAGGTCAGCTGCAGCCATTCTTCAAATTCGCCGTTGATGCTGCTGACCGTCCAATAGGCGGTGACGTCGCCGTGCTCGGAAACGACCCGGTACTGATCAAATCCGTAATCGTCCTGCCCTCTCACGCCATAGGAAACGGGCGTTTCGCCGATCATGACGCTGTTTTCCAATCCGGTATATTGATCTCTGTTAGGAAGCATAAAATTTTTATTGAAAACCAACCTCATTTCAATAAAATAATAATTATCCGACGTTTGCAGATTTCCCCATATTATGTACAATACCAATGAATTATCATGATTGTGCGTACCTTTTAACCGATCTGTAACGTTAATATTTGCAATGCTTGGCAAAATTTCCAAACATTCTTCAAATTCGGCACTGGACATCTCCTCTATTGCGATATCATTTTCCCCGAAAATCATGTCGGAACCCGGCGATTGCGGACGATTGTTAAACAGCAAGCCGAGCGTGACGGCAAGCGCCACAAAAAGCAGCGCGAGCGCGCAGGCAAGCCAGACAAGGGCGGGCGAACGGCGCTTTGCCTTTACCTGTCCCAAGTCGGATTCCTGCGGCTGCTCAAAGCGGGAAAGGCGGTCCTTGTGCGCTTCGTACCACGCTTCAAAGGGCTGCGTTTCCTGCGTGAGCCGCTTTCTGATTTTGCGTTCCAGCCGTCCCATGTTCCTCTTTCCCTATCAGTAAATATTCAAGGCAAACCCGTCGATCACATTGGTATAATCGTCCAGTAGCAGATAAGATAAGGGATAATACGCATATCCCGTAGCAACTTTCAGTAAATTCAGTTGCCGTACCAATGTCCCCGTCGAGCTGTAATACTTAATTGTGCGAACGCCGTATACGACCAGCGTGTGATTGCCGCCGTAGTGCTGCACAAATACGTCCTCCGTGCCCGTCTCTGCTTCAAAGTCATCTGTATCGACCAAGGAATATTTGGAAACAAAGACCACGGCAGGGATGCCGTCCTCGATCATGGAAGTGCATGTATCCATCAGAACGGCGCTGCCCGAAACGATCTGCGAATATGTGAGCTGCCTGTTCTTGCGTGCCACATAGGTCACCATGCCGTTTTTAAAGCCGTTGATGGTGGTGCCCCCCTCCGTCGCGTTTGTGCCCATATCGGCATACAGTTGGTTGACGACCGCCTGGACGGCGTCCGTCTGCGCGTTGTAAATCGTAAGTCCAAAAATAATTGTCGCTGAAGTAAAATTCTCTATCAGATTATCGTAAAATTGATCATAATATCCTAAAACTGTGGCACCTGCAATGTTCGCACAAGTGTTAGTACGTCCCGAAGCATCATAATACTTCGGCAGCCCGCCATTAAAGGCAATTTCCTGGTCATCCTTGGTGGAAAAGCTGATCGTCTGTTCCACGCTCTCTACCCATGAGCCGCCGTTGTACCCGTCTGCAAAGGTCATCTCGCGCGTGCCGCCCAACACAGGCGCCGCAAACACTGCGCTCAATAAAACTGCCGCCAACTTCACCATCTTATTACCTCTCTTTTGTTTTACTTATTATGACGGCTCCGCAGCGCAAAAAGGCGCATCGAACAGAAAAAAAGTCAAAGCTATTTTTCTTCCTTGTAATACTCGCGGAGTTTGCGCTTGAGTTCGGCGTAATGGCGTTTGGTGGTTGCATAGGTCAGGTGATTGCGCAATGCAAACTTTTTCAGCGACTCACGCCAGATAATGTGGCGGACGAGCATTTCCCATTCCTCTTCTGACAGCAGTCGCTGCAAGTCTTCCATCCAGAGCGAATCCGTCCCGCCCGGCGGCGCGCTGTCATACACCTCCGCCACGCTGACCTCCCGCCGCTTTCTCTGCAAAAATGTGATCGCTTCATTCCTGGTCATCCTGACCAGATATCCGATGGGATTGAGGATGGAGTGCACGTCGCCATGAAATTCCGTCAGTTTCAGAAGCACTTCCGAAGCGACGTCATATGCATCGTCGCGGTTGCGCACAACGCTGTAGGCGGTGGCGCAGAGTTTTCCGAAATACGCATGATAGATACCGGAAAGGGCGCCGCGGTCCCCGCTTTGTACACGCAG
>CAJFNH010000057.1 GCA_904394195.1 Candidatus Gallimonas caecicola | reverse complement strand
CTTTCGCCCAAGTTCTTCCGCTTCCCCGGCGGCTGTATTATCGAGGGACTGGACGATACCAGCTATTATGACTGGAAAAATTCCATCGGCGCGGTAGCCGGTGCGGACGGCAAGGACACCGTTCCTGCGTTTACCTACACGCTGAACGAGGACGGGCAGGTCTCGCAGGTCACCACCTACGGCGAACAGGCAACGCGCACGTCCAATACCAATCTGTGGGGGTATGATTACGCCAAAAGAAAGCCGACGACCTATTATCAGATGGAGTATGGCATCGGCTACTATGAGTACTTCATGCTCTGTGAAGAGCTGGGCGCTGCCGCTATTCCCATCGTCAACTGCGGGTTGAGCTGTATGGCGCGCACGGGACAGCGGCTCAACGGCAGGCACGGTAACGGTATCAAAGACTTCATCCAGGATGCGCTCGATCTTGTGGCGTTTGCCAAGGGCGATCCCGATTCCTCCGATGCAAACGAAGCTTACTGGGCGCAGGTGCGTGTAAATATGGGGCACCCCGAGCCCTTTGAAATGGATTATATCGGCATCGGCAACGAGCAGTGGGGAGAGTATTACGCTTCCTACTATGATCAGTTCGTTGTTGCCTTCCATGAGGCGGCAAAGGAAAACGATCTGTACGGCAGCGTTCGTCTCATCGTGGGCAACTGCACGATGTTTGTGCACTGCGAGGACACAGACGATCCCACCGATCCCGACGGGCACAGGACGGGCGCCGCGCAGGACGCCGCCGAATCCTTCATCAATTCGGACAGGAATCCCTATATGGAGATCTGGAGGACGGTCGATTACGGCGTGGTCGACCAGCACTACTACGTTAATTTCACCGATCTGTTCTATAATCACGACCTTTACGATACCTACGCCCGTCCCGAGGATGATGAGGACGGCTACTACCACGTCTTTGTCGGCGAGTATGCGGCGAATACCAATATCGTGCGTTCGCCGGGCGGAGAGGGCGTGACCATCGATGTCACAACATTCGGCGGGGACGAGGCCTCTACCAGCACCTGGCTGAACGCGCTCTCCGAGGCGGCGATGATGACGGGCTATGAGCGCAACGGCGATATCGTCAAGCTTGCGGCGTACGCGCCCATGTTTGCCAACTATACGGGCGTACGGCAGTGGGGCGTGGACATGATGTACTTCACGAACAGCGCGCTCCTGCGTTCGCCGAGCTACTATGTGCAGCAGCTCTTCATGCACCACAGCGGCGATTATAAGGTGCAGTCCGAAATGACGTTTGCCTCGGGCAGCGCGCCTACGCTCACTTTTGAGAGCAGCAATCACGTCAATGCCTCGCGTACGGTCGACCAGATCTACTATGTGGTGAGTGCGGATGAGGAGACAGGGGATATCATCATCAAGATCGTCAATGCGGGTACGGAAGCGATGAAGATCAACTTCTCGCTCGCGGGAATGGAGGGAATCCGCCTTGCGGACATTGCGGATGTCTATGAGGTGGTCGGCCTCGAGTATGACAGCGTGAACACGCTGGATGGCGATGACGCCGTTGAGGATGTCTATACGTTGCCGTCGCATACCATCGGGGCGTTTACGGACGGCAACACGTTCGGGTATGAAGTTCAGGCGTTGAGCGTCACGGCGATCCGTGTGCGCACGCGATAACTCTTTGCCTGGCATAAAGCATGTCTTTATGCAAACTATATGGGGGGAGGCCCGCACATTCTGCCGAATGTGCGGGCCTTGCTGTAACGCGGATTTTCTGCTTTCACATTCACGCGATGCAAAAATAATTTTTTCGGGGCAGGCAGCAAAACCCGTGAGAATGATTGACGGGACGCCGCCCTTTGGTGTATAATAGCTTCTGCGGATAACGGCGCAGGCGGGGGAAGCGGCGCGCCGGAGTGGTTTGCGGCAAAATATTCGTGCGGCGTGCTGCCGTGGCAGTATGCGTGCGCGGAAGAATACAGGAGATGACATGATCACACACGGTAATGAAATCAAGTTGTTTGCTGGCAACTCCAACAGGCCCCTCGCGGAGGCGATCGCCGCCAAGCTGAACACGGCGCTGGGAGCCATTGAAGTAGGCAAGTTTTCGGACGGGGAGACGAGCGTGCACATTGCGGAAACGGTGCGCGGACGCGACCTGTTCATCATCCAGTCTACTTCGACACCCGTCAACGACAATCTGATGGAGCTTCTCATTATGATCGACGCGGCAAAGCGCGCTTCGGCAGGGCGTATCACGGCGGTCATGCCGTACTTCGGCTACGCGCGGCAGGACCGCAAGGCGCGCTCCCGCGATCCCATCACGGCAAAGCTGGTCGCCGACCTTCTGACGAGCGCTGGCGCCGACCGCGTGCTGACGATGGATCTGCATGCGGCGCAGATCCAGGGCTTCTTCAACATTCCCGTGGACAATCTTCTGGGCGGTCCCACGCTCTACAATTACTTTGCGGAACATATGGACGAGAACTTTATCGTCGTCTCGCCCGATGTGGGCAGCGTTAACCGCGCGCGCAAGGTCGCCGAACGGCTCGGCTGTCCGATGGCGATCATCGATAAGCGCCGTCCCCGCGCCAACGTGATGGAAGTCATGAACATCATCGGCAACGTCGAGGGGAAGAAGTGCCTGCTTGTGGACGACATGATCGATACGGGCGGCACCATCGTGCAGGGCGCGCAGGCGCTTGTGGATGCCGGCGCGACCAAGATCTTTGCGTGCTGTACGCACGCGGTGCTCTCCGGTCCCGCCATCGAACGCATCGACAAATCTCCCATCGAGGAGCTGGTCGTGCTCGATACCATCTACCTGCCGGAAGAAAAGCGGTTGCCGAAGATGAAGATCATCACGACGGCGGATATCTTCGCAGCGGCGATCGAGAACGTCTATCTCGATAAACCGATGAGCAAGATCTACGATTGAATGTTTCCGCCGCGCACGGTGTGCGCGGCGGTCTTTTTCGGAAAGCCAATCAACGGAGCAATTATGTATCTCATTGTCGGGCTCGGCAATCCCGAGGAAAAATACGCCAGGACCTTTCACAACATGGGCTTCCTCGCCGCTGCGGACGCGGCGGAACTTTTCGGCGTAAAATTCAAGAAAAAAGAATGTGAAGCGAGCATCGCAGAGGCATATATCGGCGGCGAAAAGGTGATCATCGCCCGTCCGCTCACATATATGAACGCCTCCGGGCGTGCCGTCCGGCAGCTGATGGCGCGCTATAAACTCACGCCTGCGGAGATGGTCGTTATATACGATGATTACGATCTTCCCAAGGGACATGTGCGCATCCGTCCCTCCGGCAGCGCGGGCACGCATAACGGCATGCGCTCCGTCATTGCCGAGACGGGGATCTCTGATTTTGCACGCATTCGCATCGGGATCCGCGATGAGGCGGTAAATATCCCCATCATCAACTATGTGCTGTGCGATGTGAAGAAGGAGGACTACGAACTGTTTTCTTTCGCCTGCCGCCGTGCGGCGGAAGCGGCTGTCGCACTTGCGCGCGGGGAACGCATCGACCTTGTGATGGGCAGGTATAACGGATGAATATGCGCAACTTTTTCCGGTTTGACGCCCTCAACGGGGATTATCCGCTGCTCGGCGCCGCCGTAAACAACGGCATCCCTACGGCGGTCACCGGCGTTTCGGATGCGCAAAAGTATTTTATTGCCTCGCTGTTTGCGGGGCGTATTGTCTATCTGACGGCGGATGCGCTCGCCGCGCAGCGTGCCGCCGCTGCCATCGGCGCGCTCTCCGGAAAGCAGGTGGCGCTGCTTACGGCAAAGGACGAAGTGCTCACCTACCGCAAGGCAGGCTCAAGGGAAGCGCTCTATAAGCGGTTGAGTGCGCTTGCTGCATGGCAGGCGGGGGCGGAGGTGCTCGTTGCCGATATCGAGGCGGCGGCGCAGCTCGTTCCCGCGCAGCTGCCCGTGTTCCGCCTGGAGACGGGGAAGGAGCGCGACATGCGTGTGCTCGTGGATGAACTCGTCGCGGCGGGCTATACGCGCGAATATTCCCCCGAGAGCCGCGGCACCTTCGCCGTTCGCGGAGACGTGCTCGATATCTTTCCCGTCAACTGCGAACACCCCGTCCGCATCGATTTTTTCGGCGACGAGGTGGAGAGCATCAAACCTTATGACGAGGTGACGGGGGAACGCTATGAAAAGCTCGCCGTCATCGACATTGCCGCCGCCTCCGACGTCGTATTTGAGGAGGGGGAACGCGAGCGCGTCTTTGCGCAGCTGCGTGCCGAGGGGAAAAGGGCGGCGTCGAGCGCGGCGTACACCCGTCTTCAGACGATCGCAGAGGAGATTGAAGGAGGTAGCGTCACTGACTTCATTATGCCTCTTCTGAAAAATTCCTGCGATCTTTTTTCCATGCTTCCGCGCGATACGTTGCTCGTCTTTGACGAGTGCAAGCTCATCCGCGATAAGCTGGAAGGGCTGTATAAGGAGCATTTCTCCCGTTTTTCCGAGCTTGCGCAGGGGGGCGAGGTCATGTCCTTCTCCCGCGATCAGCTCGTGCGCGCCGAGCGTATGGAAAATTTTTCCGATTTCCGCGCCGTCGCGCTGCAGACATTCGCCGGGAACACCTATTTTTTCCAGCCGTTGCGATTATTCACGTTCACTTCCACGCCTGCACGCAGATATTTGGGATCGCTGCCCGATCTCATCACCGATCTCAAGACGTGGCGGCGCACGGGGTATCGCGTCATGCTCTGGTGCGGCACGCCGGAGCGGGCGCAGAAGATGCGCGACGCACTTTCGGAAGAGGCGCTCCCCGTACGCGAACTGCCTGCGCGGCTGGAGGATCTCTCGGACATCGCCGTTCTTGAAGGCGAACTCGCAAACGGGTTTGTCCTGCATGAAAACAAGCTTGCCGTCATCGGCTCTGCCGATCTCTTTCCCAAGGCTGCGGGGGCGCGCCGCATCCGGCGCAAGCGCGGCGACCTGTTCTTTGCGCCCGAGATCGGCGACTATGCCGTTCATGAGACGTACGGCGTGGGCAAAGTTACGGGCGTGGAGCGCATCGAAACGACGGACGGCACCAAGGAATATGTCTCGCTGCTCTATAAGGGCGGCGACATCCTGCATGTGCCCGTCGAGTCAATGGATGTCCTGTCCAAATATATGGGAGGGGACGATCCGGCGCTCTCCAAGCTGGGCGGCGGGGAGTTTGAGCGCGTCAAGGCGCGTGTGCGCGCTTCCCTCAAAAAGCTCGCTTTCGATCTGAAGGCGCTCTATGCCGAACGGCAGGAGAAAAAGGGCTATGTCTTTCCCGACTGCTTCGAGGAGATGGACGAATTTATTGCCGCCTTTCCCTATGAAGATACGCCCGATCAGGCGGAATCAACGCAGGAGATCCTTGCCGACATGCGCTCTGCCAAAGTGATGGACCGGCTGCTATGCGGTGATGTGGGTTTCGGCAAGACGGAGGTCGCGCTGCGCGCGGCATATCTTTGCGTGCTCGCGGGCAGGCAGGCGGCGCTCATGTGTCCCTCCACGGTGCTCTCCGAACAGCATTTCACGACGGCATCCGAGCGCATGAAGCAGTTCGGCGTGAACGTTGCCTGTCTCAACCGCTTCCGCACCGAGCGCGAGACGGCGCAGATCCTGCAGGGGCTGGAAAAGGGGAGCATCGATCTTGTCATCGGCACCCATCGTCTGCTCTCTTCCGACGTCAAATTCCGTGATCTCGGGCTGCTCATCCTTGATGAAGAACAGCGTTTCGGCGTGGAGCACAAGGAAAAGATCAAAAATTACAAGCGGGACGTTGACTGTCTGACCATGACGGCAACGCCCATTCCCAGAACGCTGCACCTCTCTCTCTCCGGCATCCGCGATATTTCCACCATCCAGACGCCGCCGCATGCGCGGCTGCCCGTGCAGACGTACGTCGCCGAGGAAACGGAGTCGCTCGTGCGCGACGCCATCGTGCGCGAGATCGCGCGCGGCGGACAGGTGTTCGTGCTCTATAATCGCGTGGAGAACATCTATTCCTATGCAAAGCGGCTCTCCGAGATCGTTCCTGAGGCGCGCGTCTGCGTGGCGCACGGGAGGATGGACAAGGCCACTCTGGAAAAAAACGTGTTCGGGTTTTACCGCGCCGAATACGACGTGCTCGTCACGACCACCATCATCGAGAATGGCATCGATCTGCCCAATGCCAATACGCTTATCGTCATCGATGCGGATCGGCTGGGTATATCGCAGCTCTATCAGCTGCGCGGCAGGGTGGGGCGTGGCGCCCGCCTTGCCCATGCCTATTTCACCTATAAGGCAGAGCGAGTCATGACTTCGACGGCAGCCGAACGCCTGAAGGCCATCATGCAGTTCACGGAACTGGGCTCCGGATTCAAGATCGCCATGCGCGATCTGGAGATCCGCGGCGCGGGGAATGTTCTGGGCGCCGAGCAGCACGGGCACATGGATAAGGTCGGTTACGAGCTGTATGCCAAGATCCTGAAGGAGGAGCTGACGGGCGAACGGTCGGAGAGCGTGGAGCTGGATATCAAAGCGACCGCCTATATCCCGGAGCGCTATGTCGAATCGGGCGCGGGGCGCATGGACTGCTACAAGCAGATCGCGGACATCCGCTCGCTTGCCGACTACAAGCGCGTCTGCCGCTCCATGGAGGAGACGTACGGTCCGCTTCCGCCCGAAACGCTCAATCTGCTCATCATCGCGGTGCTCAAGAGCTACGCCGCTCCCTTCGGCGTGAAGAAGATCTCGCTGGGCAGAAAGGGCGGCTCGCTCGAGTTTTCCTCCCTCGCTGCCCTCGGGGAGAAGGGACTGGGCGCCGCAATGGATAAATTTTCGGAAAATGTCGGATTGGATATGACGAGCGCGCCCGTCATAACTTTCCGTCCGCAGGCAGACAGCGCAAAGACAATGATCCTTATGACAAAATTTTTGAAGTTTGCACGAAGTTTTGCATGATTTTCACCGCGAAATCATTGCGAAAATCATTTAAATAAGGTATAATAAGCAAGTATTATGAAGGAGAACGGGTAATTCCCGCGAAACTGTTTGGAGTATAAGATGAAGAAGAAGACAAAGGTTGCAGCCATCGCGCTTGCCGCCGCAATGAGCACGGGCGTGCTTGCAGGATGCGGTTTGGTCTCTACGAACACCAGCAGAGACTATGCACAGGTCATTGCGGAGGTCAACATCACAAACAGCGCCAATTTCGCGTCAAGCGAATATGCGGACTATGCGGACGTGATCGAGACGGCGCAGATCACAAAGCGCGATATGGTCGCATACTTTCTTTCGACGGGCTATTCCATGATGCAGAGCTACGGCTGGACATATCATGATACATTTGCCATGATCAGCGAAACGCTCGTCAACCGTCAGGTCTATCTGCAGTATGCAATGCTCTATCTGCTTGAGGATGAGTCGACGGACGAGACAAAGGAATTTACGGCAGAGGGTTACCGCGCGGCGGTGGAAGAAGCGTCGGACGATGAAAAGTCGCTTGCCGCGCTTGCCTACTTCCTCAACGACGACGAAGAGAAGAAGGCTCTCTACGATACGCGCGTGCTCTTCAACGATACGCTCGATTCGCAGGAAACGACCTATCTTGATACGCAGAGCGATTCCACCGATACGGAGGAGACGGCGCGCACGACGCCCACGGGCATCGATACCGAGGACGAAGATTATTACAACGAAGCTTATCAGGTATATACGGGCA
>CAJFNH010000056.1 GCA_904394195.1 Candidatus Gallimonas caecicola | reverse complement strand
CAAGGCGCGGGGCGGAAAAATTTGGGCAAAGTTTACAAAAGAGGGGGACAAGTTTGTGGCATTTGACCATTGCATATTTTTTTAAAATTGTGTAAAATAGAGAAAATCCGATTTTAAAAAGGTACAGGGAGGAAAGTTATGTCAGGTCTGTTGCTCAAGAACATCAACAAGATCTACCCCGGCGGGAACCAGGCGGTCTTCAATTTCTGCCTCGATATCCGCGACAAGGAATTCATCGTGTTCGTCGGCCCTTCGGGCTGCGGCAAGTCCACGACGCTGCGTATGATCGCAGGGCTTGAGGAGATCTCCTCGGGCGAGCTGTATATCGACGGCAAGCTGGTCAACGACGTCGTCCCCAAGGACAGGGACATCGCGATGGTCTTCCAGAACTACGCGCTCTATCCGCACATGTCCGTGTATGACAACATGGCGTTCGGCCTCAAGCTGCGCAAAGTCCCCAAGGACGTCATTGACGAGAAGGTCAAGGCGGCGGCGGAGATCCTGGGCATCACCGACTATCTGTCCCGTAAGCCCAAGGCGCTCTCCGGCGGTCAGCGCCAGCGCGTTGCGCTCGGCAGAACGATCGTCCGCGAGCCCAAGGTCTTCCTTCTGGACGAGCCCTTGTCCAACCTCGACGCAAAGCTGCGCGCGCAGATGAGAACGGAGATCTCCAAGCTACACGTCCGCCTTGCCACCACGTTCATCTACGTCACGCACGACCAGATCGAGGCGATGACGATGGGTACGCGTATCGTCGTCATGAAGGACGGCTTCATGCAGCAGGTGGATACACCCCAGAACCTGTATGACTATCCCATCAACCTGTTCGTTGCGGGCTTCATCGGAACGCCCCAGATGAACTTCTTCAAGAATTCCACCATCACCGAAGAAGACGGCAAGGTGTACGTCAACTTCATCGGCGGCAACCGCATCCTTCTGCCCAAGTCGATGGTCGTCAAGATCAAGAACCTCGACGACTACAAGAACACGGGCAAGGCGGTCACGCTGGGCGTGCGCCCCGAGGATATCCACGAGGATCAGGCGTTCATCTCCGCGTCGCCCGACACCGTCGTCAAGGCGCGCATCGACGTCATCGAAAAACTGGGCGCCGAGACGCAGATCTATTGCGACCTTGACTATGTGAACGACAAGAACATCATCGTCGACAATGCCGCGCAGATGATCGCAAAGATCTCCTCGCGCGCCGTGGTCGAGCTGGGTGAGATCGTTGAGCTTGCGTTCGACGCCAAGCACATCCACCTGTTTGACGGCTATACCGAATCCACCATGCTCGAGCGCGATGAGCACTACGAGGTCATCCCCGAGAATGCGGAGGGCGCGGCGTTCGTGCCTCCCACACCGCAGGAGATGCAGGCGCAGATCGACGCCGCCCGCGTTGTCACCAAGGAGATGAAGAAGCAGGCGAAGCGCGATGCCAGAATGGAGCAGCGCCGCCAGGCAGCCGCAGCGCACGCTGGCGAGGCTCCCGCCGAGGCCCCTGCGGAAGTCCCCGCGGAAGAGCCGGCGGCACCCGCTGAAACGCCCGCACCCGTCGAGGCTCCTGTTGAGGCGCCCGCAGAAGCGCCGGCAGCCCCTGCAGAAGCTCCCGTTGAGCAGGCAGCCCCTGCCGAAGAGCCCGCTCCTGCCGAAAAGAAGCCCGCGGCAAAGAAGCCCGCGGCAAGAAAGCCTTCCAACAAGAAGAAATAACATTCCACGCATGACAAAGACGCCCGTCGGATGACGGGCGTCTTTGCATAGCCTGCATGCAAATTGTTGACAAAATGCGCGAAATGGGGTAAGATTGGAGAATAAAAGAAAGGAGGCGGAATCATATGTGGGACGTCATTCTGGACGCTGTTCTGGATACGCTCAAATTATTTCCCTTCCTGCTTCTTCTGTATATCCTGATCGAGCTCATGGAGCACAACACCCGATTGGGGCGGGCGAATCGCGCGCTCTCCGGCAGGTGGGCGCCCCTTCTGGGGGGTGCAACGGGGCTCATTCCCATGTGCGGATTTTCCGTAATGGCGGCAAAGCTGTATGAAAAGCGGTATGTCACGTTAGGTACGCTGCTTGCCGTGTTCATCGCCACCAGCGACGAAGCATTTCTCGTCATGATCGTATCGGAAATGAGCTGGCTGGACAAGCTCGTTTCCATCCTCTCCATGTGCGGCATCAAACTTGTGCTCGGAGCGGGCATAGGGTATGCCGTCGATCTCATCGGCAGGCGTCGCGGCGCGCAGCTTGTGCCCATGCCCGCAGAACATACGGAGGCGGAGGGGCATGTCTGCGACGGCGCGCATATGCACGAAGAAGCAGAGGAGCATGTCTGCGACGGCACGCATATGTACGAAGAAACAGGGGGGCATGTCTGCGGCGGCGCGCATATGCACGAAGAAGCAGAGGGGCACACCCACGGACATGGCGGTGAGGAGGAATTTACCGCCTGCGAGCACAAGCACGGCAAAAGGGGGAATCTTTCGCTCTATCTTGTCTCGCCGCTGCTGCATTCGCTCAAAGTGGCGGCGTTCGTGTTGCTCGTCAATCTCCTGTTCGGATTTTTGTTCTATTTCGTCGGGGAGGAGCGGGTGATCGACTTTTTGCAGGGCAGCGGGTACTGGTATCAGCCGCTCATCTGCGCCCTTCTGGGATTTGTTCCCAACTGCGCCTCCTCCGTCATCATTGCCGAAGTGTACGCGATGGGCGGCATCGCTTTCGGCAGCTGCCTTGCAGGGCTTATCGTCAACACGGGGCTGGGTTATCTCATCCTCTTCAAAAATGTATCAAAGTGGAAGCGCACGCTGTGTATCTGTGCGTTCATGATCGCGCTGGGCATTGCCATCGGCTACGCCGTCAATGCCGTTTCGCTCGCGCTTCCCGCAATTTCGCTCTGAACGTGGAGGGGACCATGGATTTTTTGAGCAAAAAGGCGCGCGCGATCGCGCCCTACACGGCGGGGGAACAGCCCCGCGACAGGAAGTACATCAAACTTAACACCAACGAAAATCCCTATCCGCCCTCCCGTGCCGCGGCGGAGGCGCTGCGCGTGTTCCATGAGGATGATCTGCGCAGGTATCCCTCGCCCGACGCCGACGGTCTGCGCGAAGCCATTGCCCGCGCGCACGGCGTAAAGCCGGAGAACGTGTTCTGCGGTAACGGCTCGGACGAGGTGCTCGCGCTCTCCTTTCCCGCCTTTTTCGACGGCGACGGCGCGGGCGCGTGCTTTGCGGATATCACCTACTCCTTCTATGAGGTATTCGCGCGCTTTTTCGGCATCCCGCAGGTCATTGTGCCCCTTCGGGCGGATTTTACGCTCGATTTGAGCGCCATGCGCGCGGCGCGATGCCGGGGCTATTATATCGCCAATCCCAATGCGCCCACGGGCGTGGGCATCGGCAGGGCGCAGATGGAGCAGTTCATCGCCTCGGTGCCCGACCGGCTCGTCATTCTGGACGAGGCGTACATGGATTTCTTCGGCGAGAGCTGCGTGCCGCTCACCGCGCGCTATGAGAATGTGCTCGTCGTCAGGACCTTTTCCAAGAGCTATGCACTGGCGGGCATACGCTGCGGCTACGCCGTGGGCAATGCCGCGCTCATCGCGGGGCTGCGCTGCATGAAGGACTGCTTCAATTCCTATCCCGTCGACGCGGTGGCGCAGGCAGTGTGCTGCGCGGCGGTCGCCGACAAGCCCTACTATGACGGGGTGATCGCGCGCGTGGTCGCCGAGCGCGAACGGCTGCGCGCCGCGCTGTGCTCCCGCGGCTTTACCGTGCCGGAGAGTCGCGCTAACTTCCTGTTCGCGGGCAGGGCAAAGGTGAGCGCAAGAGCGATCTACGAAGGACTCAAGGAGGCGGGCGTGCTCGTCCGCCATTGGAACAGACCCGTGATCTGCGACTTCGTGCGCATCACGGTGGGTACGCGCGAGCAGGACGAAGCTCTTCTTGCCGCGCTCGATCGTATCCTCGCAGACCATTCGGCATAAAACACCATAAAAACAGAAACGTCGGGGGGTGCCCATGCAGTTCGGCCTTTCCGCACCAAAGAGGAACGCAGACGGGGGATACATGTGCTCCGTCCGCGAGGGGACGGAAAGAATGTTCGGGCGCACCGCCGGCAAGGTGCTCGTGCTGGCGCAGGGGGAGGCGTTTTCCCGCATCGCCTTTGCGTCGCGCACGTCGCGTGCGCTCACCGTGCTCTGGGAAGGGGACGCGCTCGCGCTCTTTTCGCTGCCAGAAGTGGGCTGCGTCCTTGCCTCCGGCGGACAGGATGTTCTGTGCGCGGCGCGTTTTTTTGCCGCAGTGCGGCGGGTGCCCTGCGCACTCTTTCCCACACAGGCAACGCTGGACGGCGTGTTTGAAAGGCGCGCGCAGGTACATATCCTGGGGAAAGCGCAGGACGTCGCGCTTGCCGAGGGGGAGCTCTTCTGCGATGAAGAACTGCTGCGCGCGTCGCTGGCGGAGGGATATGCGCGGCTGCTGCTCTCCCGCCTCGCGCTGCTGGAGGCGCGCATGACGGGGCTCATATGCAGGCGTTCCTTCGGCGGTCAGGCGTATGAGCGCGCGTTTGCCCTGCTTGAGCCCGTGCGCGGCGAACTGACGGCGGAGCAGGTGGTGGAATACAATCTGCGCATGCGCCTTCTGGAGCGGGAAGGGGCTCCCGTGGGCGAGGGGCGTGCGCTGGCGCGGCTGTACTGCGATGCGCCACAGCCGTCGCTTTGGGCACAGCGCGCTCTGTCCGCGCTCTATTATGCCTTTCTGGGGCGGGGAAAGCCGCGCGCCTTTCTCGTGCCCGACTACCGTGCGCGCGCCGCCTCGTCCGGCGCGGCGTACGAAGCGCTGCACGTTCCCGACGCCGCCGAATATGCCGCCCGCGCGCTTGCACTGGAGCGGGTGCGCGGGGAGCTGTATGCGGAGATCGTGCACCTGCGCTCTGCGCATGCGGCGCAGCTGCGCGCAGTGCGCGCGCTGGGCGGAAGGCAGGCGCCCGCCCCCGATCTTTCAAAACTTGTATTGCTGCCCGAGCTTGTGCCTGACGGCATGTGCGCCGTTCTGCGCGATTTCGGGCTTCTGGAGCATCTATGACCAGGGAAGAACTGCTGAAAAATACCGACCTGTTCCTGTTCGATCTGGACGGAACGGTGTACTGGGACAATGTTCCCGTTCCGGGCGCGCGCGAAGCGCTCGCGCGGCTGCGCGCCGCGGGCAAGCGCGTCGTCTTTCTCACAAACAATTCCTCAAAGACGTCCGCCGAATACCGGCGCAAACTGTGCGCGTTGGGATTGTTTTCGCAGGGGGACGGCATCTATACTTCGGCGGACGCGACGGCGGAATACCTGAATACCCGTCATCCGGGTGCACGGGTGCACGTCCTGGCAACGGATGCGGTGCGCGCGGGATTTGCCGCGGCAGGCGTGCGGCTGGACGACGAGGCGCCCGAGGTGTGCGTGCTCGCCTATGATACGTCGCTCACCTTTGAAAAGATCAGGCGATTCAACGAATTTCTTGCGGGCGGCGCCCTCTATATCGCCACCCATCCGGACGACGTCTGTCCCACGCAGGGGATATCCATGCCCGATGTCGGCTCGTTTATCGCGCTGTTCGAACGCGCATGCGGCAGAACGCCCGACGTCGTGTGCGGAAAACCGTACACCGTCATGGGCGAGTGCGTCGCGCGCGCCTTCGGCGTGCCCGCTTCGCGCACCTGCATGGTGGGCGACAGGATGCACACGGATATCCGCTTCGGCAACGCAAACGGCATGCGCACGCTGCTCGTGCTCTCGGGCGAGACCACGCGGGAGAATATGCGCGCATTTCCGGACAAGCCCGACGTTGTGCTCGGGAGCATTGCCGAATTGTAAAAAACTGTTTGAAACCGCCCGCGCGGGTGGTAAATATAAAGCAAGAAAAGGACCGCACGCAACGTGCGGCGGAGGTCATTATGCAGGAAGTCAAAGTGCTCGGAACTGCCCCCGCCATTACCGTCGCGCTCTCGGGCGAGATCGCGGCGGAGAATGCCGACGAATTTTATGCGGAGATCAAGGCCGTCTATGAGACGCATCCCGCCGATATCACGTTCGACTGTTCCGCGCTCACCTTTATCGATTCGACCACGCTCGGAACGATCGTCAAGATCCTCAAGCATGTGCGCACGGACGGGCACGATCTCAAGCTCATCCATCTGCAGCCGCGGCTGAAAAAGCTGTTTGTGATCTGCGCACTGGATACCATCATGGAGATAGAGGGATGAAGGAATATTTTGTTTTGCGCACGCCCCTGAAGCGCGAAATGATGACCGCCGTGCGCCTTGCCACGGGCGGCGTGTGCTCCTCCGCCGGCATGAGCTACGACGGCGGCGAGGACTGCAAGGTCTGCGTGACGGAGAGCCTGCTATTGCTCATGCACCGCGGGTTTGAGGCGGCAAGCGTGCGTTTTTATACATGCGAAGAGGGCGGTATCCGCGTGTGCGTCACCGCCGACGCAGGCGAGGGCACGCAGTCGCTTTCGGAAGAGGACGAGATCGCGCTCGCCCTGCTGAATGCGCTTGCGACGGACGTTTCGCTGGATACGTCGGAGGGCGGTCTTTCTTCGATCGCCGTTGTTTTCGGTCCACAGGCATGAACGAAGAAGAACTCTTCCGCAAATACCGCGAAACGCACGACGTTGCGCTGCGCAATCAGATCGTGGAAAAATATCTGTACATCGCCGCCGTGCTGGCAAAAAAGTTCGTGGGGCGCGGCGTGGAGTACGACGATCTCTATCAGGTCGCCTCGCTTGCGCTCATCAAGGGGGTCGATCGTTTTGACGAGCGCAAGGGGCTCAGGTTTTCCACGTTCATCACGCCCACCATCACGGGCGAGATCAAGAACTATTTCCGCGACCGTTCCCGCCTGGTGCATCTTCCGCGCAAGGTGAGCGAACTGCGCGTGAGCATCAAGCACGCTTCCGAGGCGTTCTTTGCCGAGCAGGGCAGAAAGCCGACGGCAAAGGAGCTTGCGCAGCAGCTGGGCGTCAGCGAAGAGGAAGTGCTGCGCGCCACCGATGCGGGCGGCGTCGTCTCATTGGATGTGTCCGTCGACCGCGAGGGGGAGGGGATGAGCCTGCACGACGTGCTCCCCGCCGACGGCGACATCTTTGAAAAGGTGGAGGATCGCGATGCGCTCGAGGCGGCGCTGCGCACGCTCACCCGTCAGGAGCGCGAGCTTATAAAATGCCGGTTCGGGCAGGAGCTTTCGCAGATGGAGACGGCAAAAAAACTCGGAGTTTCGCAGATGAACGTCTCGCGCATGGAACGTCGGGTATTGCAGAAACTGCGTGAAACGATGAAAAAGGCAATGGTGGAATGATGAATTGCGAAGTGGACGATTTTCGGGCGCTGCGTGCGGCTCTCGAAAAAATGTGTGCCGCGCTCGAGCGGGACGCTGTTCCCGAAAACGCGGTGTTCGACTGCAAGCTGGTCGCCAGCGAGCTGCTTTGCAACGCGCTCCGTTACGGCGGGGGGCGTGCGGCGTTCGCTGCCGAAAAGCGGGATGGAGAAGTGATCATCCGCGTGCGCAGCGCCAACAGCTTCCGCCCGCCCGAGCACGTCGACTGTTCTGCCGTCGATGCGGAACAGGGCAGGGGACTCTTTCTGGTAGACGCACTCACCGTTTCGCGCACCTACAGCGAGGAAGACGGCATCTGCGTGATCGTCCGTATCTGCTGAACAACAAACAGCCCCGCGGCAACCCGGTCGTTGCCGCGGGGCTGTTTTCAGTTACAAGACCTGCCAAAGAGCGTCCGGCGTAAAAACAGGTCCGCGCCGGAAGAAGTTCAGCGGGCGCGTTTTGCCTGCAGGT
>CAJFNH010000055.1 GCA_904394195.1 Candidatus Gallimonas caecicola | reverse complement strand
CGCAGTCGTAGTTGACGAAAAAATTGTCGCCCGCGTGCAGGTTGAAGCCGTAATCGACGCGGATGTTCTTTTCCACGAGCGGGTTTGTGCCCAGCGAGCCGAACAGCTCGCGCAAAATTTGCTCGCGGCGCGCAAGTTCCGTGCGCCTTGTCGCGTTGTATTCGTCGCACAGGTCAACGGCACGGATGTGTGCGGCCACCACGTCGGGCGAGGCGATGACATACGTCATCCCCGCCTTGAGTTTTTCCAGTTCCGTCATGGTACGTTCCTTGGTGTTTTGTCTGCGTATCGGGCGATGCGGGACCCTCTGCCCTTCGGGCATCCCCCCTGTCCTCCGGACATCCTCCCCTCTCCCCTGTCACCGTTGGTGACATCCCCCCTTAAAACGAGTGTTAAGGGGGCGGGAAAGTCGCCCTTGCTATGATATTGTGTGCAAGCAGGGTTGCCCTGCGCAGCGGGACCCAATTTGCCGCTCACGCGGCTTTTGCGGAAAGGTGTAGCGGCGCGCGCTATAAACTATGCCGCAAGCAGGGTTGCCCTGCGCAGCGGGCCCCAATTTGCCGCTTACACGGCTTTTGCGGAAAGGTGTAGCGGCGCGCGTTATAACTGTTGCTATTGCGCGCCGCAGGAAAACCGAACGCAGAGCCTTTGGCGAACGTTGGGTTTTCCTGAAACTCACGACGTTTCTTTTCGTCAGTTCGAAAAGAAACGTGTGAACCCCTTATTCCAGTATCGCCTTGATTCTTCTTACGCCCGCCGACGAGGACTGCTCCTTGACGATCTTAAAGTGCCCAAGTTCGCCCGTTCTGGCAACGTGCGGGCCGCCACACATCTCCTTGGAAAATTCGCCGATGGAGTACGTTCTGACCACGTCGCCGTACTTTGCGTCGAACACGCCCACGAAGTGCTCGGCACGCGCCTCTTCCAGGCTCATTTCCCTGCAGACGACGGGGATATCTTCCTTGATCTTTTCGTTGACGAGGTCCTCGACCGCCTTCACCTCCTCCGGCGTCATGGCGCGGGGGAAGTTGAAGTCGAAGCGCATGCGCTCGTCGGTGATGTTGCTGCCCTTCTGATTGACGTCGGACGAGAGCACCTGCTTTAATGCCGCGTTGAGAAGGTGGGTCGCCGTGTGATAGCGCACGGCCTTTTCAGAGTGGCTCTCCAGCCCCCCTTTCGCCTCGCCCGCGTGCACGTCGCCGCGGCTCTTTTCCTGATGTTCGCGAAACGCCGCGTCAAAACCCGACTTGTCCACCGAAAGCCCGCGCTCGGCAGCCATCTCCTCGGTCAGCTCGAGCGGGAAGCCGTAGGTATCGTACAGGCGGAACGCCTGCTTGCCGCCGATGACCGTCTCGGGCACATACGTCTCGTCCTTTTGCGACATGAAGGCGTTCTTGCGCGCGATGCCCGCAACGCACTTTTCAAATTCCGCCATGCCCTTTTCGAGCATCGTTTCGAAGCGGTCCGCCTCCTTTTTGATCTCGTCCAGGATATATGCCTTCTTCTGCACGAGCAGCGGATACGCCTCGCCGTACACCTCGTCGATGAACACCTGCGCGACGGCGCGCATGGTGGAAGCGGGCTCCACGCCCAGCTGGCGGCAGTAGCGGATGGCGCGGCGCATGAGGCGGCGCAGGATATAGCCCGCCCCCGTGTTGGAGGGCAGGATGCCGTTCACGTCGCCGATGAGCATGACCGTGGTGCGCGTGTGGTCGGCAACGATGCGCATCGCCTTGCACGCCCCCTCGTCCGCGTCATAGTTTTTGCCCGTGAGCGTTTCCAGCGTATGGATCGCACCCGAGAACAGGTCGGTCTTGTAGCCGTCGTGCAGCCCGTTCAGAAAGAGCAGCATGCGGTCGAGCCCGAAGCCGGTATCCACGTTCCTGTGCTCGAGCGGGACATAGCCCGTCTCCGTCTTGCGGTACTGCATGTACACGTCGTTGCCGATCTCCACATAGTCGTCGGGGAACACGGGATCCTTCTTTTCGGGGTCGATGGGATAAAACCACTCGTTGTCCGGCCCGCAGGGGGTGCCCACGGTGCCCTCCAGCTCCCACCAGTTGTCCGATTTGGGCAGATAGAAGATGTGTTCGGGCGCGACGCCGAGCGACTTCAAAAGGGAGGCCGTCTCCTCATCGCGCGGGGCGGCGTCGTTGCCCTCGAACACGGTGGAGCACAGCTTGCTGCCATCCAGTCCGTACACCTTGGTGAGCAGTTCATACGTCCAGGCGGTCTTTTCCTGTTTGAAGTAATCGCCCAGCGACCAGTTGCCCATCATCTCGAAGAAGGTGAAGTGGGAGGCGTCGCCCACGGCGTCGATATCCACCGTCCTCACGCAGCCCTGCACGTTGCACAGCCGCTTGCCCAGGGGGTGCGGCTTGCCCAGAAGGTATGGCATGAGGGGCTGCATGCCCGCCACGTTGAACATGACGCCCGTCGTGCCGTCGCCGATGAGGGAGACCGCGCCCACGTTGACGTGCCCCTTGCTCTCATAAAATTTCAGCCAGCTTTCGCGCAGCTGTTTGGAAGTGATCTTCATGGTATTGACCTCTTGATTTGTTCAGAACAATTTTACTTTGCGTGTTTATGATTGTCAAACGATTTTGCTTGGGATTTATTACGCCGCAAAAGAAATTAGCCTCCCCTGTGCAAGGGGAGGTGGCTGCGGAGCACAAGCGGAGCAGACGGAAGGGTTGTCGACCGCTCGCATTGCAAGCAAAACACCCCTCCCGCCCCTTCGGGGCACCCTCCCTTGCACAGGGAGAGCTCGGCCGCCGCAGCGCACCATCATCCAAGACAAATTTCCGCGGCGCGCGTCCTGACAATTCCATCTATGTGCTCACACACGCCCCGAAAGTTGTCGCATATCTCCAAATTGGTAAAACGGAGCACTTTTATGCCATACGTTCCAAAAAATTCCGTTCTACGCGCATCATGTTCGGCTCCGGCCTCTCCAAAATGTTGTGAGCCGTCCAGCTCAATAACAAGCCGCGCCTTTGCACAATAAAAATCCGCAATATATTTTCCGAAAATCTTTTGGCGGTAAAACCGCACGGGATAGTTGCTCAAAAAATCATACCACAAGTGCTTTTCTTCTTTTGTCATTGCCCTGCGCAATTGCCGTGCAAACGGAATGAGTTTTTTGTTTTTCTTTCGCCGCATAGTGATTGACATTAAGACAACCCTCCCGCCCCTTCGGGGCCCCCTCCCTTGCACAGGGAGGGCAGAAAACACGCCATTGTTCCCCTCAAGGAAAAGCATGCACGCATTGACTCTTGAGAGGAGACCATCATTTTATATCTTTTCCAACGTGTAGCCGTCCTTGCCGTCCCTGACGGCGTAGCCCAGCGCCCTGATCTGTTCGCGCAGCGCGTCCGACTTCGCCCAGTCCTTTGCCGCGCGCGCCGCTTTGCGCTCTTCGGCAAGGGCGACGACTTCGGCAGGCAAGGGCGCCTGCTTTGCGCCGTACTTTGCAAGGTATGCCTGCGGCTCCTGTCGGAACAGCCCGAGCAGGGAGTACGTCTCTCGCACCTGGTTGGTGATGCGCCGCGCCCGCGCGTCCCCCGCTTCAAGCAGGCGGGCGACCTCCCGGAAATAGCCGTACAGGTCGGCGAGCGCGAGAGCCGCATTGAAGTCGTCCTCCATCGCGGCGTCAAACCTTTTATCGATCTCCGTCTCCATCCCGCGCTCCCCGGGGAAGCGCTCCTCCGCCCGCGCGATGAGCGCATAAAAGCGCGCGACGTGCGCCTCGGCAGAGGGAAACAGATCGTCCGTGACGTTCACGTCGCCGCGGTATCCCGCCGAGAGCAGCGCGAACTTGAGGGCGTCGGGCGAAAACCTGTCCATCAGGTCGTCCAGCAGCAGGCTGTTGCCCAGCGACTTGCTCATCTTCTGTCCGTTCACCTTGATGAGCCCGTTGTGCGTCCAGTATTTTACGAACTGCTTGCCCGTGAGCGCCTCGCTCTGCGCGATCTCGTTCTCATGATGGGGAAAGATGAGGTCCCTGCCGCCGCCGTGGATGTCGATCTGGTCGCCGAAGGCGGCGCGGATCATCGCCGAGCACTCGATATGCCAGCCCGGCCTGCCCTTGCCCCACGGCGAATCCCAGCTGATCTCCCCCTCCTTCGCCGCCTTCCAGAGCGCGAAGTCATAGGGATGTCTTTTTTCACCGTCGTTCTCCACGCGCACGCCGTCGAGCATGTCCTCCTTGTCCCTGCCCGAGAGCTGCCCGTAGGCGGGAAAGGTGTCCACGTCGAAGTAGACGTCGCCGTTCTCCGCGGGATAGGCGTGTCCCTTTCGGATGAGCTCCGCAACAAAGGAGATAATGTTGCCGATGTTCTGCGTGGCTTTCAGCCACAGGGTAGGCTCGCCCACGTCGGCGCGCCGCATGGAAGCGTCGATCTTTTCGATCATCCGCTTCGCGTATTCGTCGGCAGGGACGCCCGCCTCGCGCGCACGGGCGATGATCTTGTCGTCCACGTCCGTATAGTTGCGCGCGTACGTCACCTCGTAGCCCTTCTTTTCCAGAAACTTGCGGAAAATATCGTAGAGAATGGCCTGAAAGGCGTGCCCGATATGCGCCTCGCCCGAGACGGTGATACCGCAGGCATACATCTTCACCTTGCCCGGCTCCAGGGGAACGAACTCCTCCTTTCTTCTTGTCAGCGAATTATAGATCTTCATGCTCATTTTCCTCACTCTGCACAGAATTTGCGGATACGTCCGCTTGTTTTGCCGCATCTTCGTCGCGCGAGAGCCGCCCGGTGACGGCGTCCAGCCGCTCCTCCAGGTCGTACACACGCTCGCGCAGCGCGCACACCTCGCGCAGGATGGGGTCGTCCTTTTCGGGGATGAGGTCCTGCGTCTTTTCGCCATTGATGCGCACAACGCGCCCCGGAACGCCCACCACGGTCGCGAAGGGAGGGACTTCCTTCAGGACCACGGCGCCTGCGCCGATGCGCGCGCCCTCGCCCACGGTAAAGCCGCCCAGCACCTTTGCGCCGCAGGAGATGACCGCGCCCCGTTTGATGGTTGGATGGCGTTTGCCCGTCTGTTTGCCCGTGCCGCCCAGCGTCACGCCCTGATAGATGACCACGCCCTCTTCCACCTCGGCAGTTTCGCCGATGACGACGCCCGCGCCGTGGTCGATGAACACGCCGGGCGCGATCTTTGCCGCGGGATGGATCTCGATGCCCGTCAGAAATTTGGCGAACTGCGACGTCATGCGGGCAAGCAGTTTTAAGTGCATGCGGTAAAGACGGTTCGCCCAGCGGTGCCAGGAGAGCGCATGCACGCCCGAATAAGTGAGCCAGATCTCGAATTTGTTGCGCGCGGCGGGGTCGTTCTTTTTCGCCGCGGCGATATCTTTGCGAAGTCTTGCAAAAAACAAACGCGTGTACCCCCTCTGTCCTGTTCCTATCATTGTATGCGCCGGCGGCGCAATGTGCGGCGCCCGTCAAAAAAAGCGCCTCTGCGCGGTCGTAACAAAATACGCTCGCGTAAAGGCGCTCATGTGCGCGGTCCCACTTTACTTCGGAAGATGCCTTCCCTCGTTGCGTCCGGTAACGGCGGACTGCCGCGGGCATTGCCCCGGCCTTGACGAACGGGCGCACGTTCCCCTCTGCCGCAGGCGGCTTTCAGCTTGCGCCGCCCTCTCTGCCGCGACAGAAAACAGGGAAATCTTCCCGTTCCCGGCTGACAATATTTTCTCTATTCTACTATAGCGCCGCGCAGTTGTCAAGTATTTTGTGCGGACGGACGGCGCGTCTGCACGGCGTGTTTTTCAGGCGCTTTCGCGCGCCCTTGCGATGGGCAGATTGGTGATGCGGTATTCCGCAAGGCACTCGTCGCGCATGCGAGCGTTGAAGATGCTGTTTTCGATGAGATAACGCACCACTACGTCACGCACCTCGTCGGCGCGGAACTCATACCCGCAGACCGCCAGAAGATTGAGCACGTCCTGCCACTGCATGCCGCACACGAGCGCGAGCGCAAGAACGGTGTTCTTTTCGGGATACAGGCTCCCCTTTGCGATGCGCTTCCAGAAACGCGGTTCGACGGCGAGTTTTTCGCCCGCCCCCTGCACCGTATCGCCGCAATGGCGCAACGCTTCGGGCAGCAGGCGCGCGAAGGACGTTTTGCGGAAGCGGTCAGAAATGCGTTCGCGCAGCGTGGGGAAAGCAAAAGAAAAGGTAAAGGTGGTATCGGCAAGGGACGCCTTAAACTTTTTCAGAAGCCCTTCGCAGTCCTTCTGATAGCAAAGACGCATGCATGAGGCATCGCGGCGGGCTACGTTGCCGTCCGATGCAACGTAGAGCACATCGGGCATGACGTAGCCTTCGATGGCGCTCAAACGCACATAATCGGAATAGAGCGCGCAGAAATATTCGTCCAGCGCGCGCAGATACTCGTTTCTCATGCCGTGATTATACCACACCCCCCGCAAAAATTGCAAGCATTCTTGCATGTCCTTTGAAAAATACCGCGCAGAGCAAACATTGTGAGCCGAGTTTTCATAAAAATATTTGCGCTGTCATCTTTTTGAGTATATCTGTCAATCAATTTCTTGAAATTGTAAAAATTTTGTAAAAAAGTTCTGAATTATCCCTTGCTTTTTTTCTTGGGATATGTTAGAATTTTACATGTAAGAATCATTGGAGGAATTCATATGAAACGCGAACGGATCGAAGAGATTGCGGAGCTTCTGGACAAGCGCGGCAAGCTCACCCTTGAACAGCTTGACGAACACTTTCCGAACGTCTCGCAGATGACGCTGCGGCGCGATTTGTTCCAGCTCGAGCAGGAAGGGCGCATCATCCGCGTGCGCGGCGGCGCGATGTCCGTCAAAGAGGTGCAGAAGGTTTCGGGAGAGCCCTACACCAAAAAGACGACCATCCACACGGATGAAAAGATCAAGATCGCCCAGAAGGCGGCGAGCCTGATCGACGAAAATTGTTCCCTGTTCATGGACGGGGGCACGACGGCAATGTACCTTGCCAAGGAAATGCCCGATAAAAACCTGCACATCTTTACCAACGGGCTTGCCGTTGCCATCGAACTGGCACAGAAGAAAAACCTGCATGTGACCATGCTGGGCGGACAGGTGATGAAAGACAACCTCTCCACCGCCTCGCCCGTGGCAAAGGCGTACTTTGACAATACCAACTTCGAGCTTGCCATCATCTCGGCATCCGCATTCACGCCCGAGAACGGATTTTCCTGCGGAGCGCAGATCGAAGCCGATCTTCTCAAGCTTGTGCGCGCCAAGGCGAAGGCGACGTACATGATGCTGGACAGCTCCAAGATCGGCAAGATCATGCCCTATACCTTTGCCCACATCGAAGATATCGACGTGCTCATCACGGACGACAACTTCCCCGCCGACCTCAAGGCGCAGTTCACCGGCAGAGACATTGTGGTCATGTGACGTAATTCCCGGATACATCTGTACAGCCGCGCGCATCGCGCGGCTTTTTTATTGCCCCATTCCCGTCGGCGACATTCCACGCCCCCTGCCCCGACGTACACTTTTCCATCCGCCTGCCCCGACCGGCACTTTCCTATCCTCCGTCACCGTCGGTGACGCCCCCATCCCCCCTGCCCTGTCGGGCATCCCCCCTTAAAACAAGTATTAAGGGGGGGCAGGAAATACCTTTCCCCGCGTCCTTTTCTGACGGGACATATGCACCCGAAGCGAGCAAGAAACCGCTTCTTCTCTCGTTTCCTTTTTCCGCAAAAAACTTTTGCTTCGTCCCTTCTTCCCGCAGGGAAGAAGAACGGAGTTTCCTCGATCTGTCCCACCTTCCGAACAGGAAGAGAAAACAAGCTTTTTGTTTGTCCCCTCTTCCCGGCGGGAAGGGGGGACGGAACAAAAGAACTTCC
>CAJFNH010000054.1 GCA_904394195.1 Candidatus Gallimonas caecicola | reverse complement strand
ATCTGCTGCCATGACGCTCTCTCCTTACTTCTTCTTGTTCGCCACCGTGCGGCGCGGTCCCTTGCGGGTACGCGCATTGCGCTTGGTGCTCTGTCCGCGCACGGGCAGCCCCTTTCTGTGGCGCACGCCGCGATAGCACCCGATCTCCATCAGGCGCTTGATGTTGAGGCTGACCGCCCCGCGAAGTTCACCTTCCACGCTCAGGTTGTGGTCGATGTATTCTCTCAATCTGGAAACGTCGTTCTCGTCGAGATCCTTCACGCGCGTATCGGGATCGATGCCCGTAGCTGCAAGGATCTTTCTGGACGTGGTGAGACCGATGCCGTAAATGTAGGTGAGCCCGATCTCTACCCGTTTTTCTCTGGGTAAATCCACACCGGCAATACGTGCCATTGAAATTCCTCCGTAAATTTTTCGGTTAATGATGATATATTGCAGACGGCAACGGGGAAAATAGTGGAAAATATTTCCGCCGCGCAGCCGTTTATTTTCCCTTGGAACGTGCAAAACGAGCAGACCTGCGCACCTTTTGTGCCGTGATCTGCTTTTTTCTGCCGTATTTTTACGGTTATTTTACAAACCGCGGAAGAAATTATACCATATTTTTCCGCGGCTTGTCAACCGTTTTTAACCCTGTCTTTGCTTGTGGCTCTTGTCTTTCGAGCAGATGACCATAACTTTTCCGTTTCTCTTGATGACCTTGCACTTGTCGCACATGGGCTTGACGGAAGGACGTACTTTCATGATGATATTCTCCTTATTTCAGGTATTGAAGTGTGTAGCGGACGAAGTTTCATTCAGTCGCAACATGGCATTGCGACGGAAATGCGCCCGAAAGTATTTTGGAATGCAGTTCCAAGCAAGACGAGGAGCGGGCGGATTTTCCGAAGGGAGCGTACGAGGGTACGTGACCGAGGAAAACCGTAACCGCGACAAAGTATTGCGACGGAAATGCGCCCAAACAAGGGAAAACAGTTCCGCGTCAGACAAGGAACGGGCGCAAGCCCCGACGGGAGCGTACACAGACGTACGTGACCGAGGGGTGCGTGCCCGCGACGCAGTATCACGCGAGAAATCTTTTCCCGTAAATCAGGATTTGCTGCGCCAGGTGATGCGCCCCTTCGTCAGATCGTAAGGGCTCATCTCGAGTTTGACAGCGTCGCCTTCGATGATGCGGATATAGTTCATTCTCAACTTTCCGGAAATGTACGCCGTGATGACGTGCCCGTTGGAAAGCCGTACTCTGAACGTGGCGTTGGGAAGAGCTTCGATGACTCTGCCCTCTGTTTCGATGACGTCGTCTTTGGACATATCTCCTCCGATTTTACAGGGTCAGGATCTCGACACCGCTCTCGCGGATGACGATGGTGTTCTCATAGTGCGCGGCGGGCCTTTTGTCCAGCGTGACGGCCGTCCAGCCGTCGTCCAGGACTTTCACCCGCCAGCCGCCCGCGGCGATCATGGGCTCCACGCACAGAACGGCGTTTTCGGGAAGGCGGGGACCGGTGCCCCTGCGCCCGAAGTTGGGGACGGCGGGATCTTCGTGCATCTCCCGTCCGATGCCGTGCCCCGTGTAGGAGCGGATGACGGAAAAGCCGTTTTCTTCCGCATGGCGCTGCACTTTGTAGCCGATATCGTACAGCGGCGTACCGGCATGCAGCCCCTCCATCGCCTCGAAGAAACATTCGCGCGTGACGCGCACGAGCTTTTTCTTTTCCTCGCTCACTTCGCCGATGCAGAAGGTGCGCGCGCCGTCGCCGTGAAAGCCGTTCTTATAGGCGCACAGATCGACGCTGACGATGTCGCCCTCCTCGATGACCCTGTCATCGGGAATACCGTGCACGACCACTTCGTTGACCGAGACGCAGGCGGATGCGGGATACCCGCAGTAGCCCAGACAGCTCGGCTCGGCGCCGCTCGCCTTGATGAACTTGTAGACCATCTCGTCCACTTCCCGCGTCGTCATGCCCGCACGGATGCGCTCTTCCACGAACGCAAGGCAGTCATGCACGATGCGGCAGGATTCACGCAGCAGTGCGATCTCCTCTTCCGTCTTGACAGCGATCATGCCCTTTTTGCGAGGTCATCGAGCAGTGCCTTGACCTGCTCGAACAGCACTTCGGCGGGAGCCTCGGTGCCCGTCACGTTGAGGATGATGCCCTTCTTCGTATAGTAGTCGATGAGGGGCGCCGTCTGTTCCTCATAGACCTTGAGACGGCTGCCCACCGTCTCGGGGTTGTCGTCCTTCCTCTGGTAGAGTTCGCCGCCGCAGCGCGCGCACGTCGTTGCGCCGTTCAGTGTGGAGACATGATAGCTCTCGCCGCACTCCTTGCACACGCGCCTGCCGCACAGTCTGTCCATGAGCAGGTTGAAATCGATGTTGATGTTGACCACGCCGTCGATCTTGGCGAACTTGTCAAGCTCCTCCGCCTGGAAGAGGTTGCGCGGGAAGCCGTCCAGAAGATACCCATTCGCGTTCGCCACGTCCTCCCAGGTGAGGCGGTCCTTGACGATCGCGCAGGTCACCTCGTCGGGTACGAGTTCGCCCTTGTCGATATACGACTTGGCGAGCTTGCCGATCTCGGTGCCGTTCTTGATATTCGCGCGGAAGATATCGCCCGTGGAAATATGCACGAGCCCATAGCGCTCCGCGATCTTGGTTGCCTGCGTGCCCTTGCCTGCGCCGGGGGCGCCGAGCAGAATCAGATTCATCCCTCCACCTCTCAATATTATTTCAGGAAGCCCTTATAGTTCTTCATGAGGATCTGCGACTGCAGCTGCTTGTCAAACTCCAGCGCAACGGACACGACGATGAGGATACCCGTCGTCGAGAACACGTTGACGAGGTCGTCGCCCGCCCACGAGAAAGCAATGGAGGGCACAAACGCGACGAGCGTCAGGAAGATGGCGCCGAACAGCGTGATGCGCTTGTTGATGCGCGAGAGATATTCCGCCGTGGGCTTGCCGGGGCGGATGCCCTGGATAAAGCCGCCGTTCTGCTGGATATTGCGCGAGACATCCTCCGGGTTGAACTGGATCTGCGCATAGAAGAACGAGAAGGCGAAGATGAGCACGCACAGCACGAGGATATAGTAGATGCCCGTGCCCGCGGGTCCCTGCTGGAACTCTGCCGTCCACCAATCGAGCGCATTCGACCAGTTGGGCACAAGGCTCATGATCATAGACGGGAAGGAGATGATGGCATAGGCGAAGATGAGGGGCATGACGCCGCTCCCCGTGATCTTCATGGGAATGACGGAGGACTGCCCGCCGTACATCTTGGTGCCGCGCACCTGCTTTGCATACTGTACGGGGATCTTGCGCTCTGCAAGGTCGACGTAGACGATGGCAAAGAAGATGACGACGGCAATGACGGCAAACGCCAGGATGCTCCAAAGCTCCGAAAGGTTGTTGGGAATATCGGTGAACGCCGTCACGAACTTGTTGACGATGGTCGTGCCCGCCGTGGAAAGGATACCGATGAAAATGATCATCGAGATGCCGTTGCCCACGCCGTATTCGGTGATGCGCTCGCCGATCCACATGACAAGGCAGGAGCCCGCCGTGTATACGACGACCATGAAGACGCCCGCGATCCAGATCGCGCCGTCCCAGTTACCGCCGAGGAAGCGCGTATCGATGGCGCCCGACGTCTGACCGAACAGGACGATGAGGCCGACGGACTGGATGATCGCAAGCACGATGGTGACCAGCCGCGTGATATTGGTGATCTTCTTCCTGCCCTCTTCCCCCTGTTTGGAAAGGCGCTCGAGCGCGGGAATGCCCACCGTCAGAAGCTGCATGATAATGGACGCGTTGATATACGGCCCGATACCGAGCGCAAAGAGCGTGCCGTTTGCAAGCGCGCTGCCCGTGATGCCGCTCATGAGCGAGAGGAAATCATTGCCCGAAACTGCGCTGGAGAACGTATCCATTGTCAGGCCGGGAATGGGGATATAGCAGCCCACGCGGAACAGGAGCAGCAGAAGAAGGGTCATGAAGATCTTCTTTCTGATATCCTTGTTCCGGAAGGCGTTTTTCAATGTTTCAATCATGTGTCCGCTCCCTGTCGAAGCCGTCCGTTAACGGACGAAGCCGAGACGTTCAGACTGTCTCGGCGGTGCCGCCTGCCTTCTCGATGCTCTCCTTCGCGCTTGCGGAATACTTTGCCGCACGCACGGTGAGCGCGACGGAAAGTTCGCCGCCGCCGAGCACTTTCAGGCCGGAATTGTTTTTTACGTCCTTTGCAAGTCCGTTGGAGAGCACAAAGCCGTAATCCACCACGGTGCCCGCGGGAAGATCCGCAAGCGATGCAAGATTGACAATGACATACTCCTTCCGGAAATGATTGTTAAAGCCGCGCTTGGGGATGCGGCGCGCAAGCGGCATCTGACCGCCCTCAAAACCGGGACGGACGCCGCCGCCCGAACGCGCCCACTGACCTTTGTGGCCCTTGCCCGACGTCTTACCCAGACCCGAGCCGATGCCCCGGCCCAGACGCTTCTCGCCGGTCCTTGCCCCCTCTGCGGGAGCGATCGTATCGATTCTCATTGTTTGACTCCTTATACGGTCTCCACCCTGACAAGGTGGGAAACCTTCTTGAGCTGACCCTGCAGCGCGGGGCTTTCCTCAAACGTCTTTTCCATGCCGATCTTTTTCAGACCCAGCGCGGCGATCGTCGCCTTGACGGATTCGACTTCGCCGATCGTGCTTTTGATGAGCGTTACTTTTACCATACTTTCGCCCTCCTCAACCCACGATCTCTTCCACGGCCTTGCCGCGCAGCGCTGCGATCTCTTCCGCCGTCTTGAGCGCAGAAAGACCAGCGATGGTCGCCTTGATGCAGTTGCCCGCATTCTGCGTACCGTGCGACTTGGTGCGGATATTCTTGATGCCCGCAGCCTCCATGACCGCACGCACGGGACCGCCCGCGATCACGCCGGTACCGGCTTCGGCAGGCAGCATGAGCACTGCGCCTTTGCCGAATTTGCCGAGCACTTCGTGGGGAATAGTGGTATCCACGATGGGCACGCTGATCATGTTCTTCTTGGCAGCCTGGGTCGCCTTTTCGATCGCCTCGGGCACTTCCTTGGACTTGCCCTGACCGTAGCCGACCTTGCCGTTGCCGTCGCCGACGACCACAAGCGCCGCAAAGCGCATGTTCTTGCCACCCTTGACGGTCTTGCTCACGCGATTGATCTCGATGGTCTTTTTGATGAGACCGTCGTTTTCCTCCTGTCTCCTCTGAGGTCTGTTGTCTCTTGCCATATCCTTGCTCCTCGTCAGAATTTGAGTCCGGCTTCGCGTGCGCCGTCTGCAACTGCCTTCACACGTCCCGTATAGAGATAGCCGCCGCGGTCAAACACCACCGCTTCGATGCCCTTCTCTTTGGCACGCTCGCCCGCCGTGACTCCCACGAGCTTGGCTGCCTCCGTCTTGGTCTTGCCCGCAAGCTGTTCGCGGATGCCCTTTTCCATGGTGGAAGCGGAGGCGATGGTCACGCCCTTCACATCGTCGATGATCTGCACATAGATGTGATTGAGGCTTCTGTAAACATTCAGGCGGGGCGTCTGCGCCGTTCCCGAGACCTGCTTGCGGACACGGGCGTGGCGGCGCTGGCGGACCGCATTCTTATCGATTTTGGTGATCATACTTCACGCTCCTTTACTTCTTGCCCTTACCGGAAGTCTTGCCTTCCTTGTGCTCGACGTGCTCGCCCTTATAGCGGATACCGTATCCGTGATAGGGCTCCGGTTTGCGGATGGCGCGAAGGTCTGCGGCGACCTGCCCGACAAGCACCTTGTCGATGCCCGAAACGCTGATCTCCGTGGCAGAGGGACACTCGATGGTGATCCCTGCGGGAGAAGCAAATTCGATGGGATGGGAGAAGCCGACGTTTAAAACGAGCTTTCCGCCCTGCATCGCCACCTTCCAGCCGACGCCCTTTACTTCAAGACTCCTGGTGTAGCCCTCCGAAACGCCCTTGACCATGTTGGCGATGAGCGCACGGTACAGCCCGTGAAGCGCATTGGTCTGCTGCAGATCGTTGAGCGCAACGACGTGGACGTGTCCGTCCTCATTTTTGACGTCGATGGCTCCCGTGATCTTCTGGGTGAGCGTCCCCTTCGCCCCTTTGACGGTGACGACGCTGTCCTTGAACTCCACGCTCACGCCAGCGGGAACTGCGATACTCATTTTACCGATTCTCGACATAATTCCCTCCTTAATAGACGTAGCAGAGCACTTCGCCGCCCACATTGGCTGCCTTTGCCTGCCTGTCCGTCATGATACCTTTGTTGGTGGAGACGATCGCAATGCCGAAACCGCCCAGTACTTTGGGCATGCTCTGCGCGCCGCTATAGGTGCGCAGACCCGGCTTGGAGACGCGCTTGAGACCCGAAACAACGGAATTGCCGTCCTCCGTGTACTTGAGGGTGATGACGATGTTCGTCTTATAGCCCTCTCCCGTCTCCCTGACGTCCTTCACATAGCCCTCCTCCAGAAGGATGCGGGCGATCTCGCGCTTCATGTTGGAAGCGGGGATCTCCACGGTCTCCTTCTTCACCGTGAGGGCGTTCCTGATTCTGGTGAGCATATCTGCGATGGGATCTGTCATTTCTTCTTCTCCTTACCAGCTCGACTTCTTCACGCCGGGAATCTGTCCCTTATACGCGAGTTCGCGGAAACAGATACGGCAGATCCCGTATTTGCGGAGCACCGCGTGGGGACGTCCGCAGATAGAGCAGCGGGTGTACGCCCTCGTCGAGAACTTGGGCGTCTTTTGCTGTTTGTTGATCATTGACTTCTTTGCCATATCCGTCTCCTCACTTCTTGAAGGGCATGCCGAGCAGTCTCAACAGCTCTCTTGCCTCTTCATCCGTTTGCGCCGTGGTCACGATGCATACATCCATGCCCCTGATCTTTTCCACCTGATCGTAGGTGATCTCGGGGAAGATGAGCTGCTCCTTAAGCCCGAGCGCGTAGTTGCCTCTGCCGTCGAACGCCTTGTCCGACACGCCGCGGAAGTCGCGCACGCGGGGAAGCGCGATGGAGACGAGCTTATCGAAGAAGTCGTACATCCTTCCGCCGCGCAGCGTCACCTTGAGCCCGATGTTCATGCCCTCCCTGACCTTGAAGTTTGCGACGGACTTGGTCGCCTTGCGGTAGATGGGCTTCTGGCCGGTGATGAGCTTGAGCTCGTTCTCGATGATCTGCATGGACTTCTGGTTATCCTTGATGTCGCCCAGGCCCGTGTTGATGACGATCTTCTCGATCCTGGGGACCTGCATGACCGACTTGTAGCCGAATTTCTTCATGAGGGCGGGCACGACTTCTGCATCGTAGTACGCCTTCACGCGGCTGACTGCCGGTGCGGGCGCTGCGGTCTTTGCAGCCTTGGCTGCCGTTTTCTTTTCTGCCATGACTTAACCTCCGCCCTTACTTCTCTTCGCCTTCGGGCGCCGTCTCTTCCGCTTTCTTGCTGCGCTTTCTCGTGCGCTTCTTGGGCGCCTCTTCCTGCGCAGCGGCCTGCTGTTCCTTGACCTTCTTGACGTACGCCTTGTCAAGGGACGCGCCGCACTTCTTGCACACGCGCACCTTCTTGCCGTCGATCACGGTGTGACCCACGCGCGTCGCCTTGCCGCACTTGTCGCACACGACTTCCACGTTGGAAACGTCGATAGGCGCCTCCTCGGTGACGATGCGGCTGGTCTCGTTTGCCTTTCTCGCCTTCTCGTGCTTGTGGACGATGTTCACACCCTCCACCACCACGCGGCCGTCGCCGGGATAGGTCTTCAGGACCTTGCCCTGCTTGCCCTTGTATTTGCCCGTAAGAACGAGCACGTTGTCGTTGACTTTAACTTTCATTGCGCTCCTCCTTAC
>CAJFNH010000053.1 GCA_904394195.1 Candidatus Gallimonas caecicola | reverse complement strand
TAGACGACAAGCCCGCGTCCGATCTCGGATACGGGCTCATCGTTCACCGTGAGCCGTGCCCGGCTCACGCGCTGTGCGACAAATTTCATTACACGCGGCTCATATACTCGCCCGTGCGGGTATCGATGCGGATGGTGTCGCCCTCTTCCACGAACATGGGGACCTGGAAGGTCGCGCCCGTTTCCACCTTTGCCGCCTTGGTCACGTTGGTCGCGGTGTTCCCTCTCACGCCGGGCTCCGCCTCGACCACCTTGAGTTCGACGAAGTTCTCGGGCTCGACGCTGAACGCATTGCCGTAGAGGAATTTGACGGTGACCGTATCGTTCTCACGGATATAGCGCAGCGCATCCTCGACCTGCGAATAGTTGAGGGGGGTCAGATTGAACTCGTCGTCCATGAAGTAGTAGAACTCGCCGTCCGTGTAGGAGTAGGTCATCTTCTTGGTCTCCACCTGCGCCGTCTCCAGCTTTGCCGTGGGGTTGAAGGTCTCGTCGGAGAGCACCTGCCCCGTCACGACGTTCTTCAGCGTGCATCTGACGAACGCCGCACCCTTGCCGGGCTTGACGTGCTGGAACTCGGTGACCGTGTACACGCCGCTCTTGTACTCAAACGTGGTGCCCTTGCGGATATCGCCTGCCATGATCTGTGCCATAAATCTGTCTCCTTGTATTTCAACTAATAATTTACAAAATGATGAGGTCGCGGGGGAGCTTGCGCATGAAGGAAACCGCCTTCCCGTCCTTGAGATACACGCTGTCCTCGATGCGGATGCCGTATCTGCCTTCAAAGTACAGACCGGGCTCGTCGGAGAACACCATGCCGTCCGTGAGCACCTCCTCGCCGCGCGGGGAGAGCGCAGGATATTCGTGGATCTGCAGCCCGATGCCGTGTCCCAGCGAATGGGTGAAAAACTTGTCCAGGCCCGCCTCACGGAATATGCCGCGGGCGATCTCGTCCGCCTGACGCCCCGTCATGCCGGAGACGAGCTCCGCTTTGACCTGCTCGTGCGCCTTGAGGACGAGCGCATAGTGCGTTTTGAAATCCTCATGCCGCCCGTCGTCGCCGAAGAGGAAGGTGCGCGTGCAATCGGAGCAGTACCCTTCCACCTTGCAGCCGTAGTCGATGAGCACGACGTCGCCGAACTTGAGTTTTGTGTCCCCCGTCTCGTGATGGGGCACGCTGGAGCCGGCTCCGAAGGCAACGATGGTCTCGAACGACGTGCCGTCCGCGCCCCGCATGCGCATCTCATATTCGAGCACGGCAGCAACTTCGCGCTCCGTCATCCCCTCTTTCAGGCGCGGGAAGGTGGCGTTCAGGCCATCTTCCGCAATTTCGCAGGCGCGCGCGATCTTTGCGATCTCGTCCGCCGACTTTACCTTCATCGCCTCCTTGAGGGCGGGCATACAGTCGGTGAGCGCAAAGCCGCGCTCCTCCAGCCTTGCGCACGCAGCGCGACTGATGAAGGGGAAGGGCACGCCCAGGGTCTTGTGCCCCTGCACGCGGGCAACGGCCGCCTCGAACGCGCCGGGCTCCACCCGGACAAAACTGCCCGCGAGCTGTGCGCTTGCCGCTTCAAAGTAACGCGGGTCGGCAAAGAAGGAACACCCCTTCCCGTCCGCCACGACGTAGCCGTCCGTCGAATAAAAACCCGTCACATAGCGGCGCAGGAAATCCTGCTCGAGAAAGAGCGCGTCCGCACCGCTCGCGGCAAGGATATGCCGCAGTCCAAGTTCATCCATAACTTTATTATAGCAAAACCCCGCCTGCAAGTCAATAATTTTCACATGCAAGGCGCATCGTGATTTTAAACCGACTGATAGATACGTTTCATGGCGAGGGCGTCCTCTGCCTGCGTGCCGTCCGATTCGCTGACGATATAGGGCTCCAGCTTGAGCTCTTTCAGCACCCGTGCAAGCGGCGCAAATTCGGGTCCGTACACCTCGTCCGCAAAGGTGAGGTGCTTGATCTCCCCCTTCGCCCCGTACATGATCTTGGAAAAGTGCACATGAAAGTGCTTCATGCGCTCGTAACCGAGCTTTTCCAACAGATACTCCAGCAGACGGCGGTAATCCTCCTCCGTCTTGAGGCTTCCCTGCTCGCGGGCGTTGACGTGCCCGAAATCCACGCAGGGCGTGTACACCTCATCCACAAGGCAGAAGCGGGCGATCTCCTCCACCGTGCCGATCTGGGCGAGTTTGCCCATCGCCTCGGGGCAGAACATGCACTCCTGCAGCCCGTTGAGGTATATATAGTCGCGCAGGATCTTCAGCCTGTCCTCCGCGCGGGAGACGGCGACCTCGCGCGCGTCCTTGCCCTGTGCGGCGGGATGAAAGACAACGCGCCTGCCCCCCATCTCGCGCACCATCTTTGCGCTGTCCAGAACATAATTGTATGACTTTGCCGCCATCTCATCGTCCGGGTTGGCAAAGTTGATGAAGTAGGGCGCGTGCACGGAGAGTTCCACCCCCTCTTTTGCAAACGCCGCGCCGATGGCATGCGCCTTTTCCGCGCTCATGCGTACCCCGCGCCCGAAGGAGTATTCGAAGCAGTCCAGCCCCATGCCCTTTACATAGGCGGCGGCCTCCTCGGTGTGCTCGTATCCCGCGGCATAAAAGCTTTCGGAATTGCCGCTCGGTCCGAATTTTATCATACGTTGTCTCCTTTTTCTGACATATTATCCGCTGCCTTGGTCGCATCCTCCGTTGCGGCGGGCACATAGACGCACATTTTCAGACCCGTGTCGCCTACGAGTATATTTTGCGGATAACGCAGAAGTTTAAAGAACACAAACAGATCGCCCGACGCTCCCGCGATATTGACGATCTGCAAGAGCCATATCGCCCAAAACCATATTCCCTCGTGAAAGAATACGTTGAGCACGCCGAATATTACACCCCAGATGACAAGCGGCGAAAGCGCCACGACCGCATACCGGGGCTTATCGCAATAGGCGCCGTTGCCGCAGTACGCCGCCCAGCCGACAAAACCGAACTTCGGCTTCACACGGGTGAAGGCATACAAAAACATACCGTGCGTGAGTTCATGCGCGATGAGATAGACTGCCGCGCCCAGAAGTGCCGTAATGCAGGCAGGAAGCACCTGCAAGAGCAGATAACCTTCATCCGAAAACTGCGAAGAAAAACCGCTGAAGGGTGCGATCAGGATGCCCGCGCCTGCAAGAAGCACGGCAAGCACGATCGAAAGCAGGTTGACAGACCAGAACTGCCGCTTGTTCTTCTGCAAATCGATGGTTTCGTGCAGAACGTATCCCGCAGGGAGTTGCTTATGGCACATGGAGCGCCTCCTTGTCCCTTTCCAGCTGCGCGCGCAGCGCCTGCGCGCTTTCGAATTTCATGACGGGGCGCAGAAAGCGCTCTGGAAAAACACACACCTGCGCGCCGTACAGATCGCCCGAAAACCCGTCGAGGTATGCCTCCGTCTTGCGCTCCGTCACGCCGAAGGTCGGGCGGGCGCCGAAGTTGATGACAGAGGGAAAGTCCCCGGCGGGCGTACGCACATAACCCGCATACACGCCCTCGCGGGGCGGCGCCTTTTGCGCGGGGACGGTCAGGTTGAGCGTGGGGAAGCCAAGCACCGGCCCGCCGACGTGCCTGCCGTGCTCGACGCACCCCGTCAGAAAGTAGGGGCGCAGCAGCAGCGAATTTGCCCCCGCCATGTCCCCGCGCGCCACCATCGCCTTGATGCGGGAGGTCGCAATCTTTTCGCCCCCCTCCGTGGCGAGCGGCAGCACCGTGACGGGACAGGGCGCCAGCGCCCCTATGAGCCGCGCATCCCCCGCGGCGTCTTTGCCGAAGCGGAAGTCCTCGCCGCAAAATACCGCTTTCACGTTCGCCCTTTGGAACAATTCGCGCAGGAAATCCTGCGGCGGCGTGTTGCGGAAGCGCTCGGAAAAGTCATACTCGAGCGCAAAGGCGATGCCCTCCTGCGCAAAGATCTGCCGCCGCTCGTCGCGCGTGAACAGTTCGCCGCCCGCCTTCCCGCCCAGGATGGTGGTGATGCCCACGGGAAGCCCCGTCCCCCTTGCGCGGGCGAGCAGGGCGCCATGTCCGCGGTGCAGCCCGTCAAACCCGCCCAGGAGCAGCGCGCAGGGCATGGAAAATGCTTCCTGTGCGGATACGATCAGCATAGCTTTTTCTCCGCTCGCGCGATGCCCGCCTCCACGCGCGCGATGCCGTAAAATTCCCCGCCGCGGTACAGCTTGTACTGTCCGTCGGCGCACTCCACGCTCACGCCGACGCCGTGGAAAATGCGCTCGTCCGCACCCTCCAGCGCGGGGAAGGGCAGCACGCTGTCCGTGGGGATGAGATAGCTTGCAATGTTCTCCGCCGTCAGCTCGTCAAACGGCACAGCGGTTTGCACCGTGAACGGGCCGCTCGCCGTACGCTGAAGATAGCTCATGTACCCCTGCGTGCCCAGCGCGGCGGCAAGGTCGCGTGCGAGCGAGCGGATATACGTTCCCCCGCCGCAGACGATCTCAAAGGCAAATTCGTCGGGCGCCGTCTGTCCGGTCAAAGTGAAGGAAGAAATACGCACGCGCTTTGCACTCGGCTCGAACGCCGCGCCGCTGCGTGCAAGGGCATATCCCCTTCTTCCGTTCACCGAAACGGCGCTGAAGCGGGGAGGCGTCTGCATGATCTCGCCCGCGAAGGCGGGGAGCGCCGCCTCTACTTCCTGCGCGTCCGGAATGCGCCCGCCCCGCACGACGGCGCCCTCCCTGTCGAGGGTATCCGTGGTGGCACCGAACACGAAGCGCGCCGAATAGCGCTTTTCCTTCTGCAAAAAATAGTCGAACAGCCGCGCGGCATTGCCCACGCCGACGGGCAGCACGCCGCACGCGAGCGGGTCGAGCGTGCCCATGTGCCCGCAGGGCGTCTTGGTAAGGTACTTTACCCGCCCCACCGCTTTGGTCGAGCCCACGCCCTCCGGCTTGAACACGTTGACAAATCCCGTCATTGGGGAAGCCTCTGCGCAACGGCGTAGCGCAGCCTGTCGTATGCCTCTTCAAAGGAGCCGAAGAACATGCAGCCCGAAGCGAGCACATGCCCACCGCCGCCGAATACGCCCGCGACCTCGTTGACGTTCACCGCGCCCTTGGAACGCAGCGACGCCTTGTACTGCCCCTTCTTCACTTCCATCATGCACACGCTTACCTCGACGGGCGCAACGCTCAAGCCGAAGTCGACGATGCCCTCCGTGGCGTCCTGTTTTAAGCCGTACTTTGCAAGCTGTGACTGCGTGACGAGCGCCGTTACAAGGCGGTCGTCAAGATCGTAGCGCAGCTTGGAGATGACCTCCGCATACAGCTTCGCGCGCGCCTTGGGCTGTTTTTTGAACACTTCATAGGTGATGGCGCCCACGTCTGCGCCCGCGTCGGCGGTGGCTGCCGCCGCACGGAAGGTATCGCCGTTGACGTCGCCGTGCGAAAAACCGCCCGAATCGGTGACCATGCCCGTCAGCAGATAGCTTGCAAGCAGTTTGTCCGGCTTGACGCCCATGAGGGCGATGAGCTCGGCGATGTTTTCGCAGTTGCTCGCGCGCAGACGCACGAAGTTATATTTGCAGAAACGCGTGTTGGAGATGTGGTGATCGATATTGACGGTCACTTTCCCCTTCTTTGCGCCGGCGGCGAACGCCGCCTGCGCGTACCCCAGGCGCGCTTCGTCGCTCGAATCGACGCAGATATACGCCTCCGCATCTATCGTCGGCGCTCTGCGGATGGAGTTCATCCCTTCCAGAAAGAGGAACTTTTCGGGGATATCCCCCTCGTTCACCACTTCGCTCCGGATATTCAGCATAAAAAGAGCGCGATGCAGCGCCATCGCGCTCCCGAGCGCATCTCCGTCGGGGCGCATGTGCGTGAAAATCACCGCGCTTTTCAGACGCCGCAGGACGTCTGCAATTTCTGATAACGTATTCACTTTTTTGCTCCTGTCGGCACCCGCCGGACGTGCGGCGTTCAACGTTCCTCGTCGCTGTCTGCGTCAGCGCCCCGGTCTGCCTCATGCAGAGAGGCAAACAGTTCATCCATATGCGAGCCATACGCCATGCTCCCGTCCTCCAAAAAGGTGAGCGCCGGCACGGTGCGCATGCGCATGACCCTGGCAAGCTCGCGGCGCACCAGCCCTGCATTTGCCCTGATGATGGCAAGAGAGGTCTTTTTTTCCTCCTCGCTCACCGCATAAATGCTCACATACACCTTCGCCGTCTTGAAGTCGGGCGCGGCGTCCACTCCGGTCACGCTGATGAGCCCTTTGAGCTCCGGCTCGCGGTTTTTCAGTTCTCCGGAAATGACGGCAGAGATCTCGCGCTGCAGTTCCCCGTCCACGCGGTCGGTACGTCTTGACATAAAAAACTCCTTCCCGTAAATTTTCTTTCTTTACCGCAAAAAACAAAATTTACAACTTTTGGGGCGCTTTTTTTGGGAGCGCACGGCGGGCAGACTTAACTCTTGATCTCCTCAATGACGTAGCACTCGATGAAATCGCCAACTTTGATATCGTTGAAGTTTTCGATGGCGCAGCCGCACTCGGTGCCCGCTGCAGCTTCTTTCACGTCGTCCTTATAGTGCTTGAGCTGTTTGACGTTCCCTTCGACGATCATCACGTCGTTGCGGTAGATGCGCAGTTTTCCGCCGCGCACCAGGCGTCCTTCGGTGACAAGGCAGCCTGCGACCGTGCCCACGCCCGTGATGTTGAAGGTCTGGCGCACTTCCGCCTTGCCCATGTACACTTCCCGGTACTTGGGCGAGAGCATGCCCTTGAGCGCCGCCTCCATGTCGTCGAGCAGCTCATAGATGATGCGGTACATCCTGACATCCACATGGCTGCGCTCGGCAAGCGCCTTCGCCTTGGTATCCGGCCGCACGTTGAAGCCGATGATGACGGCGTTGGCAGAATCTGCAAGGGAGACGTCGCTTTCAGTGATGGCGCCCGCCGCGGCGTGGATGACCTTGACGCGCACTTCCTCGTTGGAGAGTTTCTCCAAAGAGCTTCTGACTGCCTCGACGGAGCCCTGCACGTCTGCCTTGACGATGATCTTGAGATCCTTGACGTTCCCCTCGTCCGCCTGGCGGAAAATATCGTCCAGCGAAACCTTCGCCGTCTCGTGAATCATGGATTCGCGCTGTTTGTTTTTGCGCTCTTCCTGGACCTGCTTCATGAGGCTCGCCTCGACGGCGAACACGGCGTCGCCCGCGTTGGGCACATCCTCAAGACCGAGCACGGAGACCGCCGTGGAGGGACCCGCCTCCTTGACCGTTCTTCCCTTGTCGTCGATCATGGCGCGCACGCGCCCGACGGTGGTGCCCGAAACGATATTGTCGCCCGTGTGCAGTGTGCCGTTCTGCACGAGCACGCTTGCCATCGGTCCCTTGCCCTTGTCCAGCTTTGCCTCGATGACCACGCCCCTGGCGCGCCTGTCGGGATTTGCCTTCAGCTCGCGCATTTCGGCGAGCAGATCGATATCTTCAAGCAGTTTGTCGATCCCCATGCCCGTCTTGGCGGAGACGGGCTCGACGATGACGTCGCCGCCCCATTCCTCCGGCACGAGGTCGTACTTCATGAGCTCCTGTTTCACCCGGTCGGGATCGACATGAGGTTTATCCATCTTGTTGAGCGCAACGAGAATGGGCACATCCGCCGCCTTGGCGTGGTTGATCGCCTCCACCGTCTGCGGCATGATGCCGTCGTCCGCAGCCACCACGAGCACGACGATATCGGTGACCTGCGCTCCGCGTGCACGCATCGCCGTAAATGCCGCATGACCGGGCGTATCGATAAAGGTGACCTTCTTCCCCTCGCCGAAGGTGACGGTATAGGCGCCGATGCTCTGCGTGATGCCGCCCGCTTCGCCCTCCGTGACATTGGTCTTGCGGATGGCGTCCAGAAGGGAGGTCTTGCCGTGGTCGACGTGTCCCATGACCGTGACGACGGGCGCGCGCGGCACAAGATTTTCGTCCG